>JAAXXA010000711.1 GCA_013334735.1 Bacteroidota bacterium | reverse complement strand
ATGATATCACTGGAAAAACCATGGTATCAGCTATAATCTGTGCATAGATTTGCTTATTGCTTCTAAAAACAGATAAACGAGGAGTTTCTGGTGTTCCGGTGATCACCTTTCGAATCCTCATTTTGATTCTTTTTCTTCTGAATTCTCTTGTAATAGCCATTCTTGTTTAAATATTATATTTATTAATTGTATTATTTAGCAGTTGCTGACTTACCTGCTTTTCTTCTTAAAATTTCGTTTTCGAACTTAATACCTTTACCTTTGTAAGGCTCTGGTTTTCTTAAAGAGCGAATTTTTGCAGCAACATGTCCTATCAACTGTTTATCTATTGATTGAAGGATTATTGTAGGATTCTTTCCTCTTTCAGCAGTAGTTTGCACTTTAATTTCTGCAGGTAATTCAATAATAATATTATGAGAGTACCCAAGAGTAAGTTCAAGTAACTGTTCAGTGTTAACAGCTTTATAGCCAACGCCTACAAGTTCCTGAACAACTTTGTATCCAGTAGATACACCGATAACCATATTATTAAGCAAAGAACGATATAATCCGTGTAGTGCTTTATGCCTTTTTTGTTCAGTACCTCTTTTTAACAAGATATCTGAATTTTGCAATTCAAGTGTAATAGCAGGATCCATCATTTGACTTAGTGTGCCAAGCGGACCATTTACAGTAACTACATTTTTATCTGATACATTTACTGTAACACCTTTGGGTATTGAAATTGGTAATTTACCTATTCGTGACATTATTTTTTCTCCCTCTTTTTAACTAATAAAACACAAAACTTCTCCGCCAATTTTTAGTTTTTTTGCTTCCTTATCAGTCATGATACCATGAGAAGTTGATAAGATTGCAATACCTAGTCCATTCATTACTCTAGGAATTTCTTCAGAACCTTTATATTTCCGAAGACCAGGTTTACTAATTCTTTCCAAACTTGTAATTGCTGAAATTTTTGAAACAGGATGATATTTAAGCGCTATTTTAATAACCCCTTGTACATCTTTTTCTTCAAATTTAAAATTTAGGATATATCCTTTTTCAAACAATATTTTAGTTATATCTTTTTTAATATTCGAAGCAGGAATTTCAACAATTCTGTGATTCGCCAAAACGGCATTCCTTATTCTAGTCAGATAATCTGCAATTGGATCGGTAATCATTATATTTTTTTTTATAAATTATTATTTCTGTTTTACCAACTTGCTTTAGTAACTCCCGGAATTAAACCGGCTAAAGCCATTTCTCTAAAATTAATACGCGAAATCCCAAACTGGCGCATATATCCTTTTGGTCTTCCTGTTAACATACATCTATTATGAAGACGAACAGGAGATGCATTTTTGGGTATTTTTTGTATAGCGATATAATCGCCAGCTGCTTTTAATGCTGCTCTTTTTGCAGCATATTTTTCAACAAGCTTTTTTCTTTTTACTTCCCGTGCTTTTACTGATTCTTTAGCCATGATTATAAAGATATTGTTATTTTTGATTTTTAAATGGTAAACCGAATTCTTTTAAAAGAGCAAGAGCTTCCTTGTCATTTTTTGCAGAAGTAACAAAAGTTATATCCATTCCCATTATTTTCGCTAATTTATCAATATTGATTTCAGGGAAAATAATTTGTTCAGGAACACCTAATGTATAATTACCTTTTCCGTCGAAGCCTTTATCGTTTATACCTCTAAAGTCTCTTACACGTGGTAGTGCTACTGAGATAAGTCTATCAAGAAATTCATACATTTTATCACCTCGTAAAGTTACCCGAACGCCAATAGGCATTCCTTTTCTAAGTTTAAAATTAGAAATATCTTTTTTCGACTTTGTAGGGACTGCTTTTTGACCTGAAATTGTTGTCATTTCATTAATTGAAACATCAATCAATTTTTTATCTGCAATTGCATCTCCCATCCCCTGATTAAGACAAATTTTCTTTAATCGAGGAACTTGCATGTTATTTTTGAATTCGAACTGCTTCTTTAAAGCCGGTACGACTTCTTCTGCATATTTAGCTATTAATCTGGGCTTATAATCCATTATTTAATTACCTCCCCTGTTTTTTTTGAGTAACGAACTAATTTTCCTTTTTCATCTGTTTTTCTTCCAATACGTGCAGGACTTC
>JAAXXA010000143.1 GCA_013334735.1 Bacteroidota bacterium | reverse complement strand
GGTAATTTTTTCATTTGTTCATTACCTATTACAGATTGAAGTTCTGTAAATTTAAAATTATAACCTACAGTATCATGAATATCATTCCCTCCCCCACTTCTGCCAAAATCCTTGAGCTTTCTTATCTTATATGCGATATCATCATTATTAGAAACTATCGCTCCTCCCTGCCCTGTTGATATAATCTTAGGTGCTGAAAAAGAAAAGCTACCAGCCAAACCAACTGTTCCCTGATGCTTTCCATTTGGATAAAACGCCCCCAAAGATTGCGCTGCGTCTTCCAATAAAACCAAACCATTTTCTTTACATAATTTCTGAAATGCATCTATTCCTTCTTTCGGATATCTTCCGTTCGCAGTAACAATAAAAATTGCTTTAGTTTTAGAGGTAATTGCTTTTTGAGCGCATTTAATATCCATACAAAGCGTTTCCCTTTCAACATCAACAAATACAGGAACAGCTCCAAACATTTTAACTGAATTTGGAGTAGCAATCATTGTATAGTTAGGGACAATTACTTCATCCCCTGCTTTAATTCCTGCTGCCATTGCTATTAAAGTTAAGCTAATGGTTCCATTGTTTACAATAATACAATGTTTAGCCCCCGTAAAATCAGCAATACGTTGCTCAAACTCGGCTGTTCGTTTAAACTCAGTTAACCAGCCTCCTTCATCCATATATTGGTTTAATGCTTCTTTTTCTTCAGAACCAAACCAAGGTTCCATTTGGGGAATAAACGTATTATTCATTTTTTAGCTTTTGTTCAAGTTGCAAAATTTCTTCTTTTAATCTTCTTTTAATAATTTTAGCAGGAATACCGCCATACAAAACATACTCTTCAAGATTTCTATTTGCAAGTGAAAGAGCTCCTAGACATGCTCCTTCTTCAAAAATAACATCAGGCAAGACAACAGAACCTGCTCCAACAATACAATGCTTATTTAAAATTATTTTACCAATCTTTGCATTTCCTTTAAATTCGAATGGAACCATTGGTGTCGCAATACCACTTAGATAATCATCAGAACCAGCAGAGAGAATTACATTTGGTGCTAAAGTAGAGAACTCTTTCATTTCAACATATGCATTTTTTCCACCTATAATTTTACAACCTGCAGATATATGAATATTTGAATGTAACTTTAGACGGGTGGAAATATAAGTAAAATCGTCAATAATAACATTATCTCCAATTTCTACAAGTTCGGGATAACGTATTCTTACAGTTTTTCCAATGATAACATTTTTCCCGCATTTTTTTATTTTGTTTAGGTCAAAAAATATATTATCTGTCATTAAATTTTTATGTTTTCCATCCAAAAATCAATCATTTCATCCATTAGAGCATTAAATGTATATTCAGGGGTCCAATCAAATGTTTTTCTTAACTTTGAACTATCTCCTCTTAAATACGGTAATTCTTCGGGTCTTAAAAAGATTGGGTTCTGAATGACAAATTTTTTATAATCAAGTCCTAATTTTGAGAATACGTAATCAGTCATTTCTCTTACGGAATGAGTTTGACCTGTGGCAACTACAAAATCATCTGGAATATTATGATTAATTATCATGTGCATTGCCCTTACATAATCCTTTGAATGCCCCCAATCCCTGTATGAATCCATATTTCCAAGTTCTAATTTTGTAGCCAGTCCTTTTTTTATCATTACGGCACCTTTAACCACTTTATTTGTAACGAAGTTACTACCACGTCTGGGTGATTCATGATTAAAAAGGATTCCATTTACTGCATGCAATTTATATGATTTCCGGTAATTTCTTGTTATGTTAAATGCGAATACTTTTGCACATCCATAAGGGCTTGTGGGGTTTAAAGGTGTAGTTTCGGATTGGTAGCCATTTTCGCCTATTGATGTTCCAAACATTTCGGAAGAACTTGCCTGATAATATTTTGAATCAGGACATGTATTTCTAAATGCTTCAAGTAAATTTAATGCTCCTAAAGCATTTACCTGCGCAGTAAACTGTGGTACATCGAAACTAATCCTGACATGACTTTGAGCCGCCAAATTATATATTTCATCAGGCTGAATGTTTTTCAATAGTCTTTCCAATCCAGAAACGTCCAACAAATCTCCATAAGAAACATGTAAATCTTTTCTTAGAAAATCAATTCTACTTTGTTGATGCTCAGGTACTGAATTTCGACGGATAATACCATGCACTTCATAACCTAATTTTAATAGGTATTCCGTAAGATAGCTTCCGTCTTGTCCGTTTATGCCAGTAATGAATGCTTTTTTCATTTTAGTATATTAAATAAATTTTTTATCGTTCTCAATTCCTAGATATGGACCCGTTTTATATTCAAAAACAATCGTATCGTCTTCTAAAATTAAGTAATTATGTCCTCCTCTGAATGTCATAGAAAGATCACCAGATTCAAGAATAACTTCCTTTAGAATTGTATCATCCAAATCGTAAAAAACACATTTGACTTTACCCTTATAAACTAACCATGATTCTTGCGCAATGTTCGTCGATTTTTCGAAAATGATATGCTTATGAGGTTTAAATGTTTGACCTTTATTCATACTAAGTGCAGCTAATTGTAAAAATTCATTATCGGGAGCAATATTTTTTCTCCCTTCAAATTTATCTAATCTGCACACTAAATGCAATAGTGTCTTTGGTTCTATTTCTGAATATATATATTCCATCTTTTTTTTGAAAAATTATGAATTCATGTTAAATATGAATATTTATATTTGACAAAATTAAAAAAAATATTCATTTTTTGTTATTAATAAAAATTTATTAGCAGTTGTTTAAAATAAATAAAGTATTTTTACTTAACCTATTTTCTTAAAAAATAAATTAAATTTTTTAAATTTTCTATTTTGAATGGATTTATTTTAAATGCTTTAAAAGCATATTGTACAGCTCTTTTTTTTCTATCACTATAAAAATCTTTTATTGAAAGTTTTCTGTATAAATATGATTTATCTTCCTTAAATGGTTTTTCTTTAATTTCAATAAATTTATTAAACTCTTTAGCTAATTCAGAATCGGAAAGTCCATCAAAATTAAATTTTATTCTTTGTTTAATTAAAAACATAACCAAGTCGCGACTAAAAAATTTCCTAAAATTATCAGACCAGTTTCCTGTAATTGAATTTTGTTGGTATTGATAAAAATAAAGATTTTGTTTAATATTTATTAATTTATATTTTTCCATAATTAACCAGGTCCAGTAATAATCTTCCGCCCCTATTCTATTAAAAAATTCATTATAACCACCTATATTTTTTAACACTTCTTTTTTTATCAGAAAAGCATTTGGAATAATACAAAAATTGCCATTTATAATATTAGCGCGTATTTCAATATGGTTACTTGGGAAATCTGATTTCAAAAACTCATCACCTTTTTCATTTAATGATATAAAATTAGTTCCGCAAGCGCCAAGTTCAGGATCGTTTGCAAAAGCTTTTAGTTGAATCTCAAAACGTCTAGTATCAGAATAATCATCTGCATCCTGAAAAGCAATATAATCACCTTTTGCCTTATTAAAAAGTATATTGCAGGTTTTTAAATAACCAAGATTTTTGTTGTTGTGATAAGTTTTTATTCGGATATTGGTATAAGAATCTACAATTTTTTTTGTCTCGTCCTGCGAAGCATCATCAGCAATTAATAATTCAATATTTTTATGCGTTTGATTTAACATACTTTCTATAGCCCGCTTTATATATTTTTCCGCGTTATATGCAGGCATTATAATGGATATAAGAGGCTCATTCATTGTCTATAATATTTAGAATCTTTTCAAGTTTAGTTGTATCAATTTGCAAATTGCCTTCGAAGAATACTTTGCCCCTATGTCGCCATGGCGAAAAGAAACACAAAGTGCTGACAGTATGTGTGTTTTTTTAATTGGACTTTGCATCTTTGTAACAGCAAAATATGCAGTTATACATTAAACTGGATAAAATGTTACATTCTATGATTGCATTTAAGGTTATGGAACAAGTTATAAAGTTATATATGAATATAGAGATTCCCCCTATACCTTATACCCCTATAACCGAAATTAAATGTACATATTTATGCCAAGTATAGTATATTATGTTTATTAATAAATTCAAAACAGTTTCTTATAATTTTAATTTTTTCAATTTTTAAAACACATATCCAATAAATACAACACTTATATCCAACCTAAGATATCGAAATCAGAAAGGTATTATAGCAACCCGCTATCAATTGGCTCTTTAATGTGTAGCTCAGCTTAATATAATAAATAACTCCTAAGCATAACCTCAAATAATTAAACCAAAGATAAGAATAAATAAATTTCGCTTTCTTTTTCGAACAATATATTATTTGTTTTTAAACCATTCCCAGTATTTTTCTAATCCTTCTTTTAATAATGTTCTTATTTCCCAATCTGTTCTTGATTTTATTTTAGATATATCAAAAATATTTACGGGGATATCAACCTTTTCAGATGGTAAATAAACAACATTAATTTTCTCTTTAGTAACATTTCGTATTAAATCCAAAATACCATTTATACTTGTACCAACACCACTTCCAATATTATATATTTCGTTCCACTTATCTTTTTTAATTAATTTTATTATTGCATCACATAAATCATCAATATAAATATAATCCCTTACAATACTTCCATCACCCCATATTTCTACATTTTTATTGCTCATAATATTGTTAAAAATAGCTGTAATAACACCTTGTTTACGCATGTAATTCTGATACTTTCCATAAGGATTAGATGGGCGCACAATAAGATAATTCAAACCAGAAATAAAATGACTGGTCTGAATATATTTTTCTATCGAAATTTTTACCCATCCGCTATAAATAATCGGATTTACATCATCTTTTTCATTATTAAAAACACTACCATTATTTCCATATACTGATCCGCCGGAAGAAAAATATACAAATTTTTTAATATTATGCTTCACAATAATATCAACTAATTTTAGATTAAACACAAGATTCATTTCCAAATTTTTAATAAAAGTTTCATGCGATGTCCTTGCAATATTTGTATCAATAAGATGGATTACAATATCAATATTATTAGTTTCAAATATTTTTTCAACTTCCGCAAAATCTTTAGCATCACCTTGAATAAATTTTATTTTTTCCCAAATTAATTGTGAATCTTTGTAATTATTTTTCTCTTTATCAAAAACAATAACATTATATGAGCTATTTATAAAAGCCTCTGCGAGATTAGAACCTATAAAGCCTGTCCCACCAAAAATTAATACATTTTCCATTTATATATTATAAAAATATTACTACAATTGTGTTGGTAGCGTTGTTTTAGTTAAAATATTTTCAATTGATTATGTAAATATTCTTTGATATTTTTCTTCAGAAAAAGTTCCGATTACACAACAGTGAAGTCAAAAACCTGCAACTAAAGCGTAAATGTTTTATAACTCGTAAAACAAAGAATTATCAGAATACTAAAGATAAAAAAAACGTCACTAATTAAATAATTTGTTTAAAATTTATTTTTGTAATAACTCCATTTAAAGGTTTTAAGAATAGCAAACCACATATTTTTCAATGCCAGTTTCTTTTTCCCTTCACAAAACCTTAGTTTGGCAATGTAAGAATAAAAATATGAAGGATTATCTGTAAATGGTTTGTTTAATTCATTTAAAATACTTCTCAGTTCACTGTCATTTCCACGTTCCAAGAAATCAGTCCCTGTATTTTTTCTCTGATTTACAAGAATTTCAACAATTTTATGACTATTTAATTTATCAGGGTTACTATATAAATTATCTGAAAAACAAGCTGAATTTATGCGACAAGAATATAGATGATGATGTATATTTTTTGTTTTAAATATGCTCATTGCCAAATAAGCCCAATAATGGTCTTCCTGCCCCATTCTGTCGAAAAAGGTATGATAGCCCCCTATACTTTCATATACCTGTCTGCGAATCATAAGTGCCGGACCAATAAATTGGTATTTTTGCGGCATACTTTCAAAAATTTCTGAATGTTCCAAAGGGAAATTTGAAAATTCTAGTTGATTATCTTTTTCATCAATACTTATGTAATTTGACCCACAAATGCAAAGCTCCTTATCTTTTTCAAATTCTTCAAGCAGTAAATATATTCTACTAGGATCAGAATAATCATAAGCATTCTGAAAAGTAATATAATCGCCTTTTGCATGCGCTATAAGCTTGTTAAATGTTTGTAAATAACCAAGATTTTTTTCGTTATGAAAAATTTTTATCCTTTCATCCTGACAGGACGCAATTATTTTTTTAGTTCTATCCTTTGAATAATCATCAGCAATAAGTAATTCTAAATTGTAGTAAGTTTGGTTTAATATACTATCTATTGCCTCTTTAATATACTTTTCGCAATTGTAAGCAGGCATTATTACTGATACAAAGGGTTTATTCATTGTTCATTAAATTTAAAACCGTTTCAAGTTTATCAATATTCACTTGCAAAACACCCTCAAAAAAATCAGAATAATTATCATTCTGACACCAAATATAATAATAATCCAAACTCAGCGATGAAGCCAAAGTAAAATAAACAAAACTATGATGATCTTTTCGTTCTTTTATTTCTCTGTGCATTTCCAAAACTTTCGATCCCTTTTCCATCCAAATCATATTAGTTAACCCTGCTCCATGTAAAGAAGCAATTGTTGAGGCATTGCTAAAAATTGAAATTTGTTCATTTAAAGATAAATTTTCACAATTTAAAATAGAATAGCCAAACTTTTTAAAAACATTAATTACATCATCCTCATTTGATAAAGTACGTCTACCTGCATTTTTCCTGCTTATATAAATTTTTTTCATTAAAGGATCAGCAGAGTGCAAATTTACCTTCTCTTTTATATACTTTGCAAACTTAGTAATCAATTCAGGATCATATTCTTCACAACGCGGTTTTTGTTCAATTAAGTGCAAATTCTTTATTTTCAATATTGAATATTTATCGGGAATAAAACGGATATTATTATCAGGGAATAGTTCTAATGATTTAACTACAAATGAATATTCTTTTAAATGAGCAGGCAACAAAATAACTGAATTTTTAAAATTTTCATTACTTACCCAAATACGGAATAA
>JAAXXA010000710.1 GCA_013334735.1 Bacteroidota bacterium | reverse complement strand
TTATTGTGCAATAGATTTACTAATAATATTTTTATTTATTGTATATTTTAGAGGACTAATTTGTATAAAGGTTGGAAAAATAATCATTTTACCAAAAAGTTGCTCAAGAACAGTGTGGCTTTTTTTATAAAAAATTTAAAACTTATTTTGTAATATTTTATATTTTATTAATTTTACCTTTATTTTTTACTAATTTAAACCCAAAATTATGAGAACTATTTGCAAATCAATGTTTTTATTATTTTTTTCTGTACAGGCATTTACATTGCTTAAAAGTCAACCTGCAAACCTGTATTATACTTTTGCCACTCAATGGGGCGATTCGTTGATGAATGACAGAGGCATTACAAATGCTGTTTCAATACAGTCAACAGCAACAGGAACAGGCGCATTTTTATTTAATACTGCACCCGGAGTATATAATCCTAAATGGTGTGGCTCGAATACAGGAGCAGATTATAGCAGAGCTGTAAATCAAAAAATTGTCGGCGGAGCATATTATTACACATCAGGTGGCTGGGATCATGATTTTGCTTTCACTGTTCAAACAGGGTATTATTATACTTTCATTACAGGTAAAAATGCCGCGACAAATAATGATATGTCTATTCTTGAAACAGCTTATAATCCTGTTAATATTTTAAGCGTAACTCAACTACCTGCATTAATTGTAGCCCCTTCACAAGCTGTTACTGTTTCGGTTAATTTAAGTAATACAAAAAATGCAAATGAAAATGTTTTTGTACGTTATACCACTGATAATTGGTCAACATCTGCATTTCTTCAGGTTCCCACATTTAATCCGAATTACCACGGTGTTGTGGATATCCCGGGACAGGCAGGCGGTACTGTCGTTTCTTATTATGCTTTTACTACCGAACAAACTACTCCGGATGCTTCTACAATTGACTATTATACTTTAAAATTGAATAATAACAATAATGTAAATTATTCTTACACTGTTTCGTCGCCATCAACTATTTCGTGGTGTAATTTACAATTTCCTCCAAACGGAAGTATTATTTGGGGTGATTCATTAACAGTTTATGCTCAGGTATATGCCTCCGGTGTTACTGAAAATTCAGGACAAGGCGCCGGAATTGAAGCATGGATAGGTTACAATCCTTTAAATACTGATCCTTCCACATGGTCCACATGGGAAATTGCATCTTATAACCAGGATGCAGGTAATAATGATGAATATTATACATCTATAAAGCCTTTATCTCCCGACACATTTTTTTATGCAAGTCGGTTCCGTATTAACGGAGGAACATATTATTATGGCGGCTATAATGCTAATGGCGGCGGTTTTTGGGATGGGTCAAGCAATATATCAGATACTCTTATAGTAGGTGAATATGTTGGAATATATGAAATTTCATCTCATCAAATTTTAGTTTATCCTAATCCTGCAACAAATCTATTATCCATAAAAGCAGATTTTAATAACGATAATATCTTAACTATAAATAATTCATTAGGACAAATAATGTTGTCAGATATTATCAAATCAGGAACTTCTGTAAAAAGCTATAATGTTAGCAATTTCCCGAAAGGAATCTATTTTATCAATGTAAAAAGTAATACTTGTAATATCACAGAACCATTGATAATTAAATAGTTTGTAATTATTATACTGATGATACGTAAATATAATAAAATAGAGATTCCTCATTCCGAACGATAGTGAGGAATTTCTTTTTAGATGTATAGTAGTTTAATGAAATATACAAATCAATTAAAGAAATGATAAAAAAAATAATCTTAATAATTATTCCCATTATTCTTAGCATTACAACTTATTCTCAACCAAATTTCCTGCGAGGGGATTTTGGCGCAGGATGGAGTGATTATCTGATGCTTGACAGAGGTGTGGTAAAAGCTGCTACATTGCAGGCTACTACAACTAATACGGGAGCATCGTTCTTTTATGCCCAAACTTTAAGCTATAATCCTAAATGGTGTGGCAGTATTTATAATTATACAAGAAGCGTAAATCAGAAATTGTACGATGCGTCCTATTATTATACTTCCGGCGGTTGGGATCATGACCTTAATGTTCCTGTTACTTCCGGTAAATATTATACATTTATTACTTCAACAAATGTTTCTTCAAATAATAATA
>JAAXXA010000709.1 GCA_013334735.1 Bacteroidota bacterium | reverse complement strand
ATATGCGTAAATAACCTTCTACAGCATTGATAGGCGATTTCAGCTCGTGCGAAAGCATTGAAAGAAACTGATATTTTATTTGTTTTTCATCGGTGTGCATTTTTTGTGTCATACGTTTCAACACTAGATGCTTTGTTATATTTTCAATTGCCGACTTTAATTCTGTGGGGGTAAACGGTTTTGGAACAAAATTATATGCTCCGTTTTTGGTTGATTTTACTGCCAGTTCGAGCGATGCGTAACTGGTAATCATCATCACAAGCGCATCATATTTTATTTTATTTATGTATTCGAGCACTTCCACACCTTCTATACCCGGCAGCTTATTATCTAGTAAAATAATATCCAATTGACTTTTATTAATTAAGTCAAGAGCTTCTTCACCAGTAGCAGCCTCAATAATTTCATAAGAAAATTCGTCTTCTATAAAAGGAAAATCTACGGTATAATTCTTTAGAATTCTGATTATACCCGAACGTATTCCGGGTTCGTCATCTACCACTAATAATTTTAATTTTTGCATAACTCAAAATTTTAAAATTTATAATTGATACCTGTCAGCGATTATTTTGCTACATTTTCAATAGTTTTCTGATTTCAGCGTTCAGCTGATCTTTCCTGATTCCTTTATCCATGTACTTATCCGCTTTTATCCACTGACGTTCTGTTTGTGTATTGATGCCAAATACCAACCCTGTTTCTGCTGTTACTGCAGTAGCTATAATTACAGGCACTTCGGGATATTTGTTTTTAATTTTATAACTTAGTATAAAACCACTATCCTTATTGTCCATCATTAAATCAAATATTGCCAAATCGGGCTTAACAGTATCTAAAAGGGTTTCGCATTCTTTTTGCGAAGAAGCCGTTATGGTTTTAAAGCCTAAACTTTGTATATTAGCTTCCATAATTGTTAAATAGTCTGAATCATCATCGGCTATTAAAATGGTTTTTGCTTTGGTTTCCATGTTTGTTTATTTTAAAATTTTTATTCGTTTTGTTATTTGTAAAAAGTACTATTGCATCAAATTATTTTTTGGTATTTTTATGTTAAAAGTTGTTCCTGTTTGCCCTATTGAAGGATCATCATTAGTTTCCATGGTAATATCTCCACGGTGCATTTTAATAATTCCGTAAGTGGTTGGCAAACCAAGACCTGTTCCTTTACCCGCTTGTTTAGTTGTAAAAAACGGTGTAAATATTTTATCTATATTCTCTTTTGAAATTCCCACACCATTATCTGCTATCGAAATAAAAACATTTTCACTTTCTGTAGAAGCAATAATTTTAATATCCCCGCCATTCGGCATCGCATCTATGGAATTTTTAATCAAATTAGATATTGCCTGAATCATTTGTTCTTTATCTAACATTACATCTAAATCGTCAAAACAAAATTGTTTGGTTATAGTAACATTGCTTGGTATAACAATAGAATGCAAACAATCTTCCAGCAACTTTTTCATTTTAATTGATTCGTATCGTACCTGATTGTTCCTTGCAAAATTTAATAGCCCTCCTACAATTTTTTTACAACGCGCTGTTTGCTCAACTATCAGATCCAAATCCTCCTTCATCTGACTATCCTTACATTCTTC
The DNA here is from genome assembly GCA_013334735.1 of Bacteroidota bacterium. GTDB lineage: Bacteria > Bacteroidota > Bacteroidia > Bacteroidales > CG2-30-32-10 > JAAXXA01. The sequence goes on along the minus strand of JAAXXA010000709.1, from coordinate 536 downwards.
CAATAAAATATTACTATACATAATTATTACACCTAAAGGATTATTTAGCTCATGCGCTATACCGGCAGATAGTTGCCCCATGTGCGCCAATTTTTCAGATTGGTGCAAAGCTTGCTTCATAGATGCTAAATTCTGATTAGAAACAGCTAATTCTTTTACATAACGGTGAAGTTTTTCGATTGTAAAAGGAAGACACATTTCAGTTTCTGCCAAGCCTTTCGATATCGCCAAAGCATGTTCCACGCATGTATCGTAACCACAGGCGCCGCAGTTAAGGTGATCTCCTTTTTGTTGCTTACCCAACTGTTTAAGAATTTTTTCTATTTCTTCGTCTGTGGCTATTAAAACATTTTGGTCATTTTCGTAAAATTTCTGAGAGTAATCAAGATTTTTATATTTTTTAATATTTTGTTCCCATTTCTTCTCATCTAATAATTTTAATTTATTAAAAACATAATTACGAATGGAAGCGCGTTTGGTATAGCACTGCCCTTGATTGGTCATCCCTGTTCCCATAATACAACCCTCGCAGCATA
>JAAXXA010000142.1 GCA_013334735.1 Bacteroidota bacterium | reverse complement strand
CGTACTTCAATTATTACGATTATTATTAAAAATAAATAAAGGATATTATGCAAAGCATATTTTTAAAAGCAGAAGAACTAAGGAGTGAACGCAAACAGGCTGCAATATGTGTTGTGATTGAAACTCAGGGATCAACACCACGCAAACAGGGAGCTAAAATGATTGTTTTTATTGATGGCAGCATTTATGGAAGCATTGGTGGCGGAAGTGTTGAAAAAGAAGTTGCCGAAAAAGCGGTTGAACTTATAAAAACAGGGCAACCTGAAAAATGTCAATTTAGCCTTGAAAAAGATTTGGGTATGCATTGCGGAGGCTATATGGAAGTATATATTGAACCTATCAGCCCTTCGAAAAAATTAATTATTTTTGGCGCGGGACATATTGGAAGAGCTTTAGCGAAATTTGCTAATGAATTTGATTTTTCGATTACTTTGATCGATCCAAGAGAACATATTTTTGATGATACATTTTTCGGACAGTTTACATGTGTTAACAAAGATTATTTTCAGGCAATTGAAGATACTTCTTTTGATGCTCATACTTATATTATAATTGTAACACCAAAACATTTGTTTGATGAGGATATTTTAGCAAAAGTCGCAAAAAAAACTCATGCCTATATAGGAATGATAGGAAGTACAAGAAAAGTGGATTTGCTGAAAAAAAGATTTATTGAAGAAAAGATTCTTTCAAAAGAAGAACTTGAAAATATTGATATGCCTGTAGGAATTAAATTTAAAGCGGAAACACCTCAGGAAATCGCTATAAGCATTCTGGCAAAACTTATTGACGTCAGAAACACATTAAATTTCAGAAACAGTTAAAGCTTAATGGAACGCAGATTCGCCGTGGCAAACACGAAAAAATATGATGAACACAGATAATAAAAATAATTTTTTACGAAAAATAAAAATCATAATTATACTAAAAACGGGATAAATTGTCGCATTTTATGAATACAAAAAGGCATATAGGTATTCGGCATAAAGGTATAAGGAAGAGCAGGTTATACTATATACCCTTATACCCCATACCTGAAACCCAAATGTAATAATTTACACAGTGCAAAGTATAATCATAACAATCAGCGTTCTATTTTGCGAATGAACTATAATAAAATTATAACATTATGAATAACATTGTAAGATTTGTACTTGACAACAAAATTGTTGAAATAGACTTTTTTAAAAAGCAGGAATTAAAACCCACTACTACAGTTCTTAATTATCTGCGTTCGTATCCGGAACACAAAGGAGTTAAAGAAGGTTGCGCCGAAGGTGATTGTGGAGCATGTACCATAGTGGTTGCAGAACTTGATAAAAATGAAAAACTTGTTTATAAAACTTTAGATTCTTGTTTGGTTTTTCTACCTATGATACATGGAAAACAGTTAATAACTGTTGAAAACCTAGCAATAGAAGGCACAAAAGAAAAAATATTGCATCCTGTTCAGCAATTAATGGTTGAAACTAACGGAAGCCAATGCGGATATTGTACTCCGGGCATTATTATGTCGTTGTTCGGATTATATAAAAATCATAATAATCCATCGCGTGAAATTATAGAAGACGCATTAACAGGCAATTTATGCAGGTGCACAGGTTATCAATCAATTATTGAAGCAGCTCAAAAAGCCTGTACCGTTAAAGGAAAAGATCATTTTTCGGAAAAAGAAAAGGACGTTGTGAAAATGCTTAAAAATATTGCAGAGAATAAAGAATCGCTGGTTTTAAGTACCGAAAATCAAAAATATTTTAAACCATTTTCACTCGAAGAAGCCTTAATAATAAGACTGGAAAACCCTGATGCAATTATTATTAATGGTTCAACTGACGTAGCTTTAAGACAGACAAAAAAGAATGAACATTTTGCAAAGATTTTAGATATTTCGGGAGTAGAAGAATTGAAAACATTTTATGAAGATAAAGACTGTTACGTATTTGGTAGTGGGATATCAATTGAACAGGTTAAAAATTTTTCCAAAGAAACATTACCTGCTCTTTACAAAATGCTTAGTGTTTTTGGTTCTCTTCAAATAAGAAATATTGCCACAATAGGAGGAAATGCAGGTTCTGCTTCACCTATCGGAGATACATTACCTTTATTGTTTGCATACGGCGCAAAATTAAAGCTTACTTCCGGTGCAGGAGATAGAGTTATAGAGATTGAAGATTTTATTAAAGGATATCGTCAAACAGATCTGGGCAATGATGAACTGATTAAAGAAATCATTATTCCAAAGACAGATAACAGTACAAAGATTAATTCATTTAAGATTTCTAAACGTAAGGACTTGGATATTTCTACTGTTAGCGGCGCATTCAAATTAAAACTTGAACAGGAAAATGTCTCGGAAATAATTCTTGCTTATGGCGGAATGGCAGCAACAACAAAGCGTGCAGTGAATACTGAAAAATTTCTTACAGGAAAAAAATGGTCGAAAAAAAATGTGGAAGAAGCCATGAATATTGTTGCAGAAGAATTCACTCCATTATCTGATGCAAGGTCTGAAGCTGAATTCAGGACAATTGCAGCAAAAAATTTATTAATGAAATTTTATATAGAAAATTAAAAAAACATGAATAATATAATTCATCACGACAGCGCCACAAAGCATGTTACAGGCGAGTCAGTTTACATCAACGACATGTTGGTTAATAATAATATGTTGCTGGGAAAAGTTGTATTCAGCAAACATGCACACGCTAAAATAAAAAAAATTGATTTTTCAGAAGCTCTCAAAACAAAGGGTGTTCATGCAATTCTGACGTCTGTTGATATCCCCGGTAAAAATCAAATGGGACCAATAGTTCACGATGAGTTTTGTCTTGCAACTGATGAGGTAACTTTTATCGGGCAAGCTGTAGCACTCATTGCTGCTGAAAGCAAAGAAGCTTTATTAATAGCAGAACAGCTTATTAAAATTGATTATGAACCTTTGGAAGCAATACTTGATATTGAAACAGCTATAGCAAAAAATAATCTTATAGCGCCACCAAGAAAAATTGAAAGAGGAGATCCGGAAACCGCTATGAATAAAGCTCCTCACATAATTAAAGGAGAATTGAAAACCGGAGGACAAGAACACTGGTACCTTGAAACACAAACTGCACTAGCTGTTCCACGCGAAGGAAAAGATATTATTATTTATGCTTCAAGCCAAAACCCATCCGAAACGCAAGCTATTGTTTCAGAAGTTTTAGGTGTAGCAAAAAACGAAGTTGAAGTAGAAGTAAAACGTATGGGCGGTGGATTTGGCGGTAAAGAAACACAGGGAAATCATGTTGCAGCTTGGGCTGCGCTGCTTGCTAACTTTACCCGATGCCCTGTTAAAATACATTTGTTTCGCGATGATGATCAGATCATGACAGGGAAAAGACATCGTTATTTTTCCAAATATGAAATAGGTTTTGATGATAACGGAAAAATTTTGGCATATAAAGTTGAATTAAATGCAGATGCCGGTTCATCTACAGATTTATCAATGTCGATACTTGAAAGAGCTACCCTTCACGCTGATAATGCATATTTCCTGCCCAATGTGCGAATAATAGGAAAGGCATGGAAAACAAATCTTCCATCAAATACAGCTTACAGAGGTTTTGGAGGACCACAAGGCATTGCAGTAATTGAAAATGCAATAGACAGGATTGCAATATTTTTAAAGAAAGATCCCGCAGAAATAAGATATACAAATTTCTATCAGCATGAAAAAAATAACACAACACCTTATGGAGAAACTGTTGAAAACAACCGTCTTTTCCTTATGTACGATAAGATTATAGAATCATCTGAATACTTTAAACGCAGAAAAGAAATTGAAAAATTTAATGATGAAAATGAATTTTACAAAAAAGGTATTGCATTAACACCAGTAAAATTCGGTATTTCTTTTACAACATCTTTTCTCAATCAGGCGGGGGCGCTTGTAAATATTTACAACGATGGAACGGTATTGGTTAATCATGGCGGTACAGAGATGGGGCAAGGTCTTCACACAAAGATGTTACAGATTGCATCTGCAGAACTTGGCATTAGTCCTGATAAAATAAAAGTGAATGCCACCAACACTTCCAAAGTGCCTAACACATCTCCTACCGCAGCTTCTTCGGGCAGCGATATTAACGGCATGGCAGTTAAAAATGCTATTGACATTTTAAAATCAAGAATTTCGGAAGTTGCAGTTGCAGAATTTGAGAAACTTTATCCTTCTGATAAAACATTAAAAGAAAATATTGTTTTTGAAAACGATTTTATTTTTGATAAACAGAACCCGTCAAATAAAATTTCATTTGAAGATATTGTAAAAATTGCTCATTTTAAACAGGTAAGCCTTAGCTCTACCGGCTTTTACAAAACACCGGGAATTTATTTCGACAGGGAAAAAGGTGTGGGAGTACCGTTCTTTTACTTTTCTTTTGGAATGTCGGTTTCAGAAGTTATGATAGATACATTAACCGGCAGGCATACATTGCTAAGAACGGATATCATACAGGATGTTGGCGATTCATTAAACGAAGATATTGACAGAGGTCAGATTGAAGGCGGTTTTATTCAGGGTGTAGGTTGGGTAACTACCGAAGAATTAAAGTGGGATAAAAAAGGAAATTTGCTCACACATTCACCAGATACATATAAGATACCCACTGTTAATGATATTCCTAAAGATTTCAGAGTCGAACTATTGAAAAATGTTCCTAACCCGGGAACCATACGCAAAAGCAAAGCCGTTGGTGAACCACCTTTCATGCTTGCATTTTCGGTATGGTTTGCAATAAAAGATGCAATATCTGCTGTAGGAAATCATAAAATTGAACCTGAATTTTCTTTGCCTGCAACTTATGAGGTAATACTTTTATGCAGTGAAAAATTGAAAAAGAAATAATCTCTTTGCCTATCGGCAGGTAGGAAATGTATTATAATATAAGCTGGCAGTCAGCAATAAACAATCGGCAAAGATTGCTGGCTTATAATGCAGAAAATTTAACGGCAATATTGTTCCATCATTTTTGCGGCTGCTTCATTGCCCAATTCCATAGCCTTTTTCCAGTCCTGGCAAGCGCCTTTAATATCTTTCATATTTAAACGCGAAACGCCACGATTATAATAAATAGTATTATCGTTCGAGTTAAGTTTTTCCAGATTATTAAAATCCTCAATGGCTCCGGCGAAATCACCTGTATTCAGTTTAAGCGCTGCTCTGTTATAACAGGGTTTCAGAAAGTGAGGGTTTGATAATATTGCTTTTGTATAATCATGAAGGGCAGCTTTTACATCACCTAATCCTTGATGCGCCCACCCCCTGTTATTATATGCTTCAGCATATCCGGGATTTAATGAAATGGCTTTGTCATAATCGAGCATTGCAGCTTTTGTATCACCCGATTTGTAGTAAGCCCACCCCCTGTTATTGTAAGCATCGGGTAATTTTGGATTAAGAATGATAGATTTATTGTAATCAAGGATTGCTGATTTTACATCGCCTAAATCGTCAAGAACATGACCTCTGTTATAGTATGAATCCTCAAATGCAGGATTTAGAAGAATGGCTTTGTTGTAATCCTGCAAGGCTCCTTCAAGGTTACCTTCTGTATTTCTTAAATTGCCTCTAAGCCAGTATCCGTAATAAACATCAGGATTTTTTTCTATTAGATCTGCGGTAAGTGTTTTACTGTCTTTCCATATTTTTATGCGATTCCATGTTTGTACAGAGAACATGATTATAAATAAAGAAAATATACCAATAACAATTTTTTGTTGTTTTTTCTCTGTACATGAAATCAATTGACCTGCAATATAAAAAAAGCCGATATAGGATATGTATGTATATCTTTCAGCAGTAAGAGCAGAGCCAACGGAAACAATTTGCAGCATAACCGAAATAGTTATTAAAAAAAAGAAAACACCAAATAGCATTTCCTTTCTGAAGGAAGTAATCTTTATTAAAAGCCAGGCAATAACTAATAAAAAAGGCAGTGATAAGTAATATTGCCATGGTAATGCTCCACCTTTAAGATCGGGGAAATAATGCATGGCGCATAAATTGAACGGGGCTATCAATTTTATAATGTAAAATGAAACAGCATAACTTAAAAGAAATATTTTATTAATAAAACCATACGACAGCACGGAGTTACTTATAGATCCTCCAATTCCCTGAGAAAATAAAGTTACTATTCCGAAAATTAGCGATAGTAAAAAAAAAGGACTTTTTTCCAGTATCAATTTTATATTTATTTTTCTTCCTTTGTATATATCAATTGCAATCAAAAGTACCGGTAGTGTAACTGCTGCTGATTTGGAAAATAGCGAAGCTAAAAAAAACATTAACGCTGCAACATATTGTTTTGTCCGAAAACCGGTTTCTAAATAACGCATATATGCAAACAGCGACAATAAATAGAACATAGAATACAATACATCTTTTCGTTCAGAAATCCATGCCACCGATTCCACATGCATTGGATGCACAGCAAACAAAAGAGAAACCACCAAAGCAGTAACTTTTTTTCCACTGAGTTTTTCTATGAATTTAAAAATAAGCAATACATTTAGCAGATGCAGTAATACATTCAACAAATGATATGGTAGTGGATTTAGTCCGAACCATGAATACTCAAACAAATAGGTAAGTGTGGTTAAAGGGTGATAATTACTGCTGTAGAAAGAAGTGAAAATAGCTTTGATTCCATGCCAGCTAAAATCCCTTATAAAAGGATTTTTTATTATATAAAAATCATCATCGAAATTTGTTATACCATTAAAAATTGCCTTGCTATAAAGTAAAGCTGTAAATAACAAAATAGCATACGGAGCCCATTTAGGGACGTTTTCAGCCGAAACTTTTTTATCAACATTTTGTTTCTTTACCGGAGATTTTGACGATGGAATATTTTTAATTGTTTTGCCCGACATAAGTTTAATTGTTTATCTTAATGTTTATTGTAATACCGATTAGCTTTCTGTATTATTATTTAGTAAAGAATAAACACAAAGCAAATCGGCATTACCAATCTATTTTTTCTAATTCGATTGAGTCTTTTAGAAAAAAGATTGGTATAAAAGATTTACAGATATTTATTTACAATACATTTGCAAAGCTGAAGCAGCTTGAGGATATCCATTTTGCTGGGCTGACAGCCAATCGTTAC
>JAAXXA010000708.1 GCA_013334735.1 Bacteroidota bacterium | reverse complement strand
CTGCGCGTTTTATTGTTTTTACTTCCTTCGCACCTAAATTTGTGAGTTCACGCGAAAGGACTTCTTCCAAACCCGCGATGGTCTTGGCTATCAGCGGTTGATTTTGTTGTATCTTGTTCAAAGTATTTATTTTTTAACAAATGTAACCATTTTAAAGTACTTCGCAATAAAATTTAACCGCAGAGTTGTTAATATCCAAAAACAATTTGCAAAATTGCTACTGTCATGTCAAGTATTATATTAAAAACGGGATAAATTGTCGCATTTTATGAATACAAAAAGGTATAGAGTTATTCAGTATAAAGGCATAAGGAGGAGTAAATTATACCATATACCCTTATACCCTATACCTGAATTCCAAATGTGATAATTTACACCGTGCAAAGTATAATTGACGATTTAATGATTTCCAATCATGTTGATTATTCTTTACATCTTACATCAGCCATCATACATTAGACATAACACTACCTATTTATGATAATTTAAAATTATTGTTTGTTTAATATCAGGATGCAAGCTTAATGCAACAGGACAATTTCTGGATGTAAATTCAATAATTTTTTTTGCTTTTATTGAGTATTGAACATCAGGAAAATTGAGTTCTACAATTATTTCAGCTACTTTTCGGGGATTCTCAACCATAATTTTTGTAATAATTATTTCAGTTCCATCTATCGAAAAATCATGTTCTTTTCCGGCAATATCCATAATTGTAATCATACATGCGCCTAATGAAGTAGAAAGTAAATCGGTTGGAGAAAAATTTTCACCTTTTCCCTGATTATCAACAGGAGCATCTGTCATTATTTCTGTACCGGATTGCAAATGAATAGCTTTTGTTCTATATCCACCAAGCGCGGTTATTTTTGCTGTTGCCATAAGACCATTATTTATTAGGAATTAATTTATAGAAATTTTATATTATGCTGAAAAAGTCCGACAAGGCAAACAGTTGTAGTTCAATTTATTGGACTATCAAAGATACCGTATCAGAGTAATACCAATCTTTTTTCTAAAAGATACAATCGAATTAGAAAAAATAGATTGGTATATGCCGATTTGCTTTGTGTTTATTCTTTACTAAATAATATTACAGAAAGCTAATCGGTATAAGAATAATTTTTCATGCAAAAATAAAATAAAAATGCCTTCTGTTACATACAAAAGGCATTTTAAATTAAACATTGATGCTGAGCAATGCCCCCGATAGGGCAGATAATGCGTAACATCAGTTAATAAGAATAATTATTTTATTCTGTTTTTTCGGTTGATTTTGCTTTGCATTTTTTATTTTTCATTGCATTGCAACATGAACTTCTTTGTGATGTTGAGGAAGAGACGTTATTTGCTTTTGCCATTTTGCAATCGGAATAATTTACGCAAGAAGTACCTGAATGTCCGCATTTTTCCTTACATTTTTTGCTTTCTGCATTGGCACATTTGGATTTACTGTTTTTTTCGGTGCCTGATTTACAACAAGTTTTTGTTACGGCAACATTGTCTTTTGTTACAATTGTAGTTGCAGGACTTATTGTTTGCGCGTTAACATTGCTTGAAGAAAACATTAAAAAAAATGTAGTTAAAACTAATGTTGTTACTAAAAAAAGTTTTTTCATAATTAGTTGTTGTTTCTGATTTATAATAATAATTACGAAACAAAAGTATATTTAATTAAAAGTCTAAAAGTTAATTTGTTGTTAAATACTGTTAATGATGTGTTAAAATATTTAAAATCAGGTTTTTTTGTTTTACTTTGATAAGTAATTACAATAGCAAAGCATTTTTGATGAATAAAAGAACTATTATTATAATAATTATTATAACAAGTATTTCCCTTGCCGGTATTGTTATTACTCAATTATTTTGGGCAAGGAATGCGCTAAATCTTAATGAAGAACAATTTAATCACAGGGTAAGAATTGCGCTTAAAAGTATTGTAAATCAGCTTAACGAATACAACAAAGATACTACAAACTCCGAAGCAACTTTAGGATGTATGCCGGCTTGCAATATGGTAAATGAAAATTTTGTTACATTTATTAACCCAACTTATATTGATTCTATTATTAAAGATGAATTTGCAAACATGTATATTCAAATGGATTATGAATATGGGGTTTATCAAAAAAACAATAA
>JAAXXA010000707.1 GCA_013334735.1 Bacteroidota bacterium | reverse complement strand
CTGTAATATTTTTTCGTAAAAATTAAACACAAAGCAAATCGGCATATACCAATCTATTTTTTCTAATTCGATTGTATCTTTTAGAAAAAAAATTGGTATTAAATTGAAATGCTAATTAGAGTCTGTCTGCAATGCACGGTTTTGACACTAATTTCACAAATTATAAATAAATTTTCTAATAAATTCGTGCAATTCGTGTCTATGAATTTATTAGTGAATTGAGTTTATGGACAATGACTAATTAACTTTATCCAGAGTAACATTCACGGAAATTTGTACAGTTTCAGAGATGTTGTTTGCCACGTTTTTCGGAATTTTTATATTGTAATCTTTCAACAAGATGTTAAATTTTGCAACTATAATTATTTTCCCATCTTTTACCTGAATAGTGCCTGTTTCAGTGATTTTTTTAGTTACACCATGTATGGTTAAATTACCTTCGGTAATAGCTTTGTATGTGCCATCCTTAGTATATATTATATCGCTTTCGTTAGTAATTTTTCCTATGTAAGTAGCATTTGGAAATTTATCCGATTCCAGATAATTTTCGTTAAAGTGCTCCTGCATAAGAGCTTTTTCAAACTCGAAAGATTTAATTAAAACTTTAAAAACCACATCGCTTGTAGTAAGATTGATGGCTGCATTCATTTGATTATTATGAGCTTCAATTTTTTCCATTGTTGCTTCAGAATAAAATGAAACTTTTCCGGTTTTGCTAATGTATTTCTGGGCAAAAACATTGTTTGACAATGCAAACAGAATTACTGCTATTTTAATTAAATTTTTCATATATTATAAATTTTAAATTGTTTACAATTATTTAACGAACACCGATCTTTCAAAATCATTCTTTCACAAAAGATGCTTTTTCAAAAATAATATCCGTTTCGTTATACCCTGAACAAAATCCTTTGATTTTTACTATTGTACCCGTAGTTATTTTTTGTGCTTCATCATTATACTTGCGAAGCATAGTACATCTGATTCCTTCGTCACCAAAATCGCCTTGCTTGTACACAAAAACAGCTACTGACAATGAATCCACAGATTCAACTTTTGATAAAGCCCCATTAATTTCAATTACTTTACCATTATATTTTTTTTCAGACAAATCCTTGTTTGAAGTAAATTCTTTGTATAAATTCTCTGCATTTAATGAGTATTCAGCCGGCATTTTTTCAAAGTCGGGATGAGATTTATTGATATAGAATCGAAATATCAGAAAAGCTGCAATTATTCCTGCAACTGCTAATAGCAAAATTATTTTTATCCATTTTTTCATATTTATAAATTTTAAATTAATTATTTGGTGATCCTGAATCCAGCCATTTTTTAATTTGCGATATCTGGCAGGTGTTTAATTGCCCTGAGCCTTTAGGCATTGGTGAAAATCCGGAAGCATGAGTTATTGTACCATAAAATTTACCATTTACGGCAATTACATTTAATTTTGTATAATTATCGGTTATCCAGCCACCGGAAGCGCCGGTAGTACTATGGCAGCTATTACAAGAAGCCTGCATTACAGGAGCAATTGTTTGACTATAGGTAACATTTGTTGTATCGCAAACACCCGGATTAAATCTGTATAATACTTCTTCCTGATCATAATAACAAGCATTAAAGATAAAGGCTGTAAGCACTATTAGGATTATATATTTGAGAGATTTCATCATATTTTAATTATTTTGTTTACCTGCATCAATCCATTTTTTTATTTGCCTTATTTTACATGCGGACATTAAACCATACGGGGGCATAGGATTGGTCGTGCTGTTGATAAGCCCGTAAAGATTTTTGTTATTAACAGCATTCACAATATTGGTGTAATTATCAAGCATCAATCCGGCAGACGGATTACTCCCGCTATGACAGCCCGCGCAATTGTTTTGTATTGTTGGCATAACTGTTACCGAAAAAGTAAAGTTGTTAGTATCGCACAAACTTGAACAGGGATTGTCCAGAGCGCCCTGCGATATCCACCAATAGATCAAACCTATCTGATCCGAAGTTAAAGGTAAATATGGTGAAGGAGGCATAAATTCTTCGGAGTTGGGACTTGCTATCAATACCTTGTAGAGCTTACTTTCAGAAGGATTTCCCGCTTTAACAATTCCGCTTGCCATTATATTGCTATAATTTG
>JAAXXA010000141.1 GCA_013334735.1 Bacteroidota bacterium | reverse complement strand
GATATACCGATATAGCGATAGGAATTGCAACAATAATAGGATTTAATATTGGTATAAATTTTAACAAACCGTATCACGCGTTAAACATTACGGATTTCTGGAGACGCTGGCATATATCACTTTCATCATGGCTGAGAGATTATTTATTTTCCCCAATGTCGCTAAAATTTCGGAACATCGGAACAAGAGGACTTGTAATAGCTATTATTATAACATTTGTTATTTGCGGTTTTTGGCACGGAGGAAGTCTTACTTTTATAGTATGGGGCTTGCTAAACGGGTTAATAATGGCGTGGGAAATTTTGACTGCAAAAAGCAGAAAGCGAATTAAGAAAAAAATAAAACCTTCTGTTTACAAGGCTTTGAGCTGGATTATTACATTTCATGTAATTGTTGCGCTGTGGATTGTTTTCCGCGCGCCCACGCTAAGCGATGCGCAGCTTATGATACATCAAATATTTTTCAATATGAACTGGGCTTATATAGTACCGTTTTTTGATGTGCGGTTTTTATTTATAATGATGCTGGTAATTGGTTTTGCATTTTATGCAATTCCCGCAAAATGGTATCCTGAAATTACGCAACGCTTTGTTAATACTCCTTTATTGATAAAAGCTATTATATTTATTATTGCGATACAATTAGTAATTCAGTTTCAGAGCGCCGATGTGCAGCCATTTTTGTATGGGCAGTTTTGAAAATGGGGTAATAATGGAACGCTGATAACGCAAAAAATTATGATTAACAAAGAAAAAATAAAAATCATACTTATATTTTTCATTTTCACAGCGCAGTGTTATGCCCAACAAGCGCCACAATTCACAATGTACTGGAATAATTTTTCATCATACAACCCTGCCGCGACAGGACTTTTCAACAAACATTTTGCATCTGTCAGCGGGCGACATCAATGGTTGGGTTTTGGAGAAGAACCAACAACTATATGCGCGGTTTATGATCACAAGGTGAGTAAAATTAATAGTGGAATAGGCATAAATTACATTTATGATAAATTAGGGTTTGAAAAAAATAATGAAGTTAATTTAAACTATTCTTATCAATTAAAATTTAAAAAAGATAGAGTGCTTAGCTCCGGTATTTCATTTGGCATATTAATAAAAAGTATCGATTTTGGTAAGTTCGAACCTTTAAATCCTAATGATCCTTTTTTTACATCAAAGGCAGTAAATACGGATGCTTTTTTCAACATTAGTTTAGGATTGATTTATAAAACTCCTCAGTTTCTATTTGCATTAAGTTCTACACAAATTAATGAATACAAATCGGGAATACTTCATTATAAAAATAAAAGACATTATTTTATTAGCAGTTCGTTTAATCAGGATATTGGAAAAAAATTTAATATTAAACCAAATATTTTGATAAAAACAAATATAGCAATCACTCAATACGATTTTAATTTTATATTGACATATAAAAAACGGTACTGGGCAGGTTCAACTTATAGAGTTACAGATGCAATAGCATTTATGGGAGGTATCGACATTAAAGGAAAATATAGAATTGGATATTCTTACGACTATACTACATCCGCACTAGGAGATTATTCCAAAGGCAGTCATGAAATTGTTTTAGCTTTGTTGATTGATTAATACAAGCGTATTTTCAATATTAAACATTATTGTTAACGATTTTTTTCTCGCTCCTCTTCCCTTTTACCAGATTATATGAATCGTCAATCCATTCTTTCAAAAGTTCGTCAGCAGCCGTACCATCTACCATTACTGTGTTCCAGTATTTTTTATTCATGTGGTAACCCGGCAGCACACAAGGATAATGTTCTCTTAAATCAATAGCTTTTTCGGGCTCACATTTAAGGTTAATGCTTAACTCCTCGTCATCTATATTAGTTAGCGCAAACATTTTTCCGTTAACTTTAAATACAAGAGTAACATTATCGAAAGGAAAACATTCAATTGCATCTGGTTTCGAAAGGCAGTATTCTCTAAGTGTTTCTATGTTCATATTAAAAAGTGCCTAAAGTTTGGAGTACTTAGAGTGCCTAAAGTTTATATTGCAATCGGGATAAATTTGCGCATTTTGTTAGCCGAGGCGAATTCATTATTATTTTGGGTTAAAGCCCAATTTTCGCTCTCTTTTATTAACCACGACCTGAAGGTCGTGGCAATTCATAATGCAGTAATTTATCTTGTTCAGAGTTTAGATGTACCTGCAATTTAAAAAAGAGTCTGTTTGTAATGTATGATGCTTTTGATTTAAGAGCAAGGAACACTGATTTATGATTTTAGAAGTACTTGAAAATCATAAATCTAAAACGTGTAGTGAGCATAGTCGAACTATCGTTAATCCTTGTTCTCAAATTAATTATTTCAAAAACCGATGACATTACTGACAAACACTAAGAAGTCTATAAACTCCAAGTACTTTAGGCACTTTAGTCACTAAATTACAAATATTTTTTTATAATCGTCAATCGTATTAATATTTACTAAAATATTTTTATCGTTGGTTTCAACTTCAGTACGATTAAATTTTTTCAGAAATCCTTTAAGGTCGCGGTCTGTTTCGTCCATAGCTAAAATATTTTTAATAATTTCATTTCCCAATAAAATAGGATGCCCTCCCTTACCTTTAAAAACAGGCGCTACGTAATTATCAAAACTTATTTTTGTTTCCATATCGAACAACAAATCAGCCGATACAAAAGGATTGTCAACATTCTGAATAAAACAATTATTCTTTTTTCCCAATATTTTTAATCCCGTCAATATAGATGACCATCTTCCATTTTCGGGATTTTTATTTATTACAAATCTTGTATTCTCTATCAAAATTTGATTTTTAATAATTTCCTTTTCTATATTTTTGTTAATAACAACGATAATTTCAGATGATCCATATTTTATGTATTCTTCAATAATTTTCTCAAGAAATGTTTTGTCTTTGTCAAAAGCAAGTAAAGCTTTACTTTGTCCCATTCTATTTGAAAATCCGGCTGCAAGAATTAAAACAGGGGCACCTGCAAAAGAATGAGTAATTGTCATGTTTAAATATATTTTATTATTTTTACAAAATTAAAATTTATACTAACATTTAAAGCAAAATATACATGAAAAAAAAGACCGACAATTTTTCAATAATCCCAATTGACAAATTATACAATCTGATAGACAAAGATTACAGCGAAAGAAAAGAAATATTTGGCATACCTGAAGAATTATTTTTTAAAGCATCAAAATTTGACAGATTCCGTATGCAACGTTATGGAAAAACACTTGAAACCCCTATTGGTGTTGCGGCAGGACCACACACTCAAATGGCTCAAAATATAATTTCGGCATGGCTATGCGGAGCAAGATATATTGAATTAAAAACCGTTCAAACACTTGATGAAATCCACGTGTCAAAACCATGTATCGATATACAGGATGAAGGTTATAATTGCGAATGGTCGCAGGAACTTAAGATACAGGAAGCTTTTGATGAATATCTTAAAGCCTGGATTATTATTCATTTGCTAAACCATAAATTTGGCAATAATAAAAGCGCCGAACAAGGAATGATCTTTAATATGAGCGTAGGTTATAATATGGAAGGACTTCTAAAGGACAATGTACAATGGTTCTTTAAAAAAATGAATAATTGCAAAACAGAAAAAGAAAATTATGTTGAATTATTAGAACAATACTATCCTGACATTACATCTATTGCAATTCCTGATAAAATTTCGGATAATATTACACTTTCCACTATGCATGGCTGCCCTCCCGAAGAAATAGAAAAAATAGGGCTTTATCTGATAAACGTAATGAAGCTGCATACAACCATTAAGCTTAATCCAACATTGCTTGGTGCAGAAAAGCTAAGAAATATTTTAAATGTAAAACTTGGCTTTAAAACAGAAGTCCCTGATATTGCTTTTGAACACGATCTTAAATATCCCGATGCAATTAAACTTATTAATTCGCTTACAGATGCATCAGTAAAAAACAATGTCCATTTTGGTTTAAAACTAACAAATACACTTGAAAGCGTTAACAACAGAACAATTTTTACACCTGATGAAAAAATGATGTACATGAGCGGGCGCGCTCTGCATCCTATCAGTATTAATCTGGCAAAAAAACTTCAAAATGAATATGATGGAGCTCTTGATATTTCTTTCTGCGCCGGAGCTGATTGTTTCAATGTTCCAAAAATTTTTGAATGTGGATTAAAACCTATCACTGCAAGTTCCGATATTTTAAAACCTGGTGGATACGCACGTCTTACACAGTATCTCGAAGAACTTAAATCTGTTTCCGATAAAGCAGATAAAACAGAGAAATTAAATTCTTATGCAGATAAAGTTCTTACAGAAACAGCATATAAATGTGATCCTTTTGCATATCCAAATATCAAATCGAACAGAGAGCTTGGGCATTTCGATTGCATAAAGCCTCCTTGTGTTGATACATGCCCCACAAATCAGGATATTCCCGATTATTTATATTATTCTTCGAAAGGTGAATTTGATAAGGCTTTCAGTGTTATAATGAAGAAGAACCCATTTCCTTCAGTATTAGGTATGGTTTGCGACCACCTTTGCCAAACAAAATGCACACGGATAAATTATGATAGCTCTCTTTTAATAAGAGAAGTAAAAAGGTTTATTGCTGAACAGGGTTACAAATTTGACGCTCTGAATCCGGCAAAAGACAATGGACATAAAATTTCGATAATCGGAGCCGGTCCTTCAGGACTTGCATGTGCATATTTTTTAAAACTAGCCGGATTTGCCGTTAATGTTTATGAAACAAAAGATATTGCGGGAGGAATGGTTTCTGATGCAATCCCTTCATTCAGGCTAAAAGCAGAAGCTATTAATACAGATATTGAAAGGATAAAAAATCTTGGCGTAAATATCTTTTATAATAGCAAAATTGACACCTCAGCATTTGAAAATATTCGCAAAGAAAGCGATTTTATTTACCTTGCCACGGGTGCAGCCAAGTTCAAAACTCTTGGTCTCGAAAATGAAGATTCAAAAGGAATAATGGATGCTTTTAAATTTTTATCTTCTGTAAAAAAAGAGGAAGCAATTGAGCTCGGGAAAAATGTTATTATTATTGGCGGAGGTAATACTGCAATGGATGTAGCTCGTACCGCATACCGACTTGCGCCCAAAGATTCTAAGGTTGTAGTTTTATATCGTCGTACAAGAAATGAAATGCCCGCCGACGTTGAAGAAGTAAAAGCTTTGATTGAAGAAGGCATTGAAATAATTGAACTAGCAGCGCCGGAAAAAATTATATTAAAAAATGGAAAAGTTTGCGCCCTGTTATGTTCAAAAATGAAACTTGGTGAAGCAGATGCTTCAGGACGTGCAAAACCTGTTAAAATTGAAGGTTCTGAATTTGAAATTAAAGCAGATACTATCATTCCCGCTTTAGGTCAGGATGTAGATATTGATTTTATTGAACCTGAATTGCTGAAAAATAATCCTAAAACTTTCGAAACAGCTATTCCCGGTATTTATATTGGCGGTGATGCTATGAGAGGCGCTGCCACTGTTATTAAAGCTGTTGGCGATGGAAGGAAAGTAGCTGCGCAGATTATTAATAAATCCGGAATAGAGTTTAGTTTTGACCCTGACAAAGCAAACAGAAATCTGGATTATAAGGATTATATAATCGCAAAATCAAAACGAGTTAAAGGCGAAAATATATCAGAAACAGATACTAATAACAGAAAGAATTTTAATCTTGTATCCAAATCTTTAACAAGGGAACAGGTAATTAAAGAAGCATCGCGTTGTTTGTTATGTGATGATGTTTGCAGTATATGTACTACGGTTTGCCCTAACAGAGCTAACTATACTTATTTTGCAAAACCGCTAAACATTAATATTACAAAAGCAATAAAAAACACAAATACAGTTTCTTTTGAAAAATCAGGAGTTTTTAATATTTCACAGAAATTTCAGATTTTAAATATTGGTGATTTTTGCAACGAATGTGGCAATTGCACTACCTTCTGCCCTACAAACGGAGCGCCTTACAGGGATAAACCCAAATTTTACCTTACTTCAAAAAGTTTTAACGAAGTGGAAAACGGTTTCATGTTAAGTAAATTAGAAAATAAAATCGTTCTGATCCACAAACAAAACAATCAGATAAGTACTCTTACATTGCAGGATAATCAATTTGTTTATGAAAACGAAAATGTAAAAGGATATTTCGACATAAATGATTTTGCTCTTACAAATGCTGAATTTACAAATAAAAATGTAAAAGAATATATTTTTAACGAAGCGGCTGAAATGTTTGTGTTGTTTGAAGCAGGTAAAAATCTTTACTAACTGATGTTACGCAAATTGATATTTATTTGTTAAAGTCACTCAGAGCCGACACGATTAATTAAATTATCAATTAATACAGATAGTGCCTACAAATCGTGGCGTGTCGAAGAGTGGCTGTCTATATTGTTGCAGGAAAATCAGCTCTGACTGACCGCTATATTAAATTCAGTACTTTTGCGTAACATCAGTTATTAATTTAAGTATTTCATTTTTTTAAGAATAATTTAATCCATTTTTTATATGATAAAAATCGTTAACAAAGTCGTTAATCCCGACGTTAGAAAAAAAGCAATTGACCGTTTTCGCGACAAAGGTATTGTTCTGCCTACTTTTGCTCAGATGAGAAACCCCGAACTTATTCCGGGAAAAATTAAAGACAAGCTGAAAAATATTGGTTTGTGGGAACTCAACCCTCTTAACCTTTTCCGTATCAACTGGCATAACGAGCCAAAAGAAAAAGGCGGTCTTTACGGTGGAGTTAATTACATCGAAATACCAAAAGAAATCAGTGGTGTGGATGCTAGAATTGTATTAGTTGTTGGTAAATGGTTTCCTACAGGCGCTCACAAAGTAGGCGCTGCTTACGGTTGCCTTGCTCCTCGTATTATTTCAGGCGAATTTGACCCTACTTACAATAAAGCCGTTTGGCCTTCTACAGGTAATTATTGCCGTGGCGGAGCTTTCGATTCGTACCTTATGGGATGTACCGCCGTTGCAATTCTTCCCGAAGAAATGAGTAAAGAACGCTTTGCTTGGCTTAAAGAAATTGGCGCGGAAGTTATTGCTACTCCCGGTTGCGAATCGAACGTTAAAGAAATTTACGATAAATGCTGGGATATTCGTAAAAACAGGAAAGATTGTATTATTTTCAATCAGTTCGA
>JAAXXA010000706.1 GCA_013334735.1 Bacteroidota bacterium | reverse complement strand
CAGCTATTAACAGTAGTATATATCCATATATTAAGCTTGTTGCCGTGCTTCAGGATGATTCATTTAAAACACCGCCGCAATTGAAAAGATGGCAGGTCCTTTATGATGGAATACCTGAAACAGCTATTGATCCATCAATAAATTTCAGCTTTTATAAAGACACATTAACCGAGGGTGATAGTGTTCGTTTTTCTACGGCAATACACAATATCAGCGAATATAATATGGACAGCCTTTTAGTGCATTATTGGGTTATTGATCAAAACAGAACGGTACATCCAGTTTATTATCACAGATACAGGCCGCATCCTTCGAATGATATTTTGATAGATACAGTTAGTTTCAGCACTAAAGGTTTACCCGGACTAAACAGCCTTTGGATAGAGGTAAATCCAAATAATGATCAGCTTGAACAATATCATTTCAATAATATAGGTGTGGTATATTTTTATGTAGGAGTGGATAAAATAAATCCTTTGTTGGATGTAACTTTCGATGGGATTCATATTCTTGATGGAGATATTGTTTCTGCAAAACCACAAATACAAATTTCTCTTAAAGATGAAAACAAATTTCTTCTTATGAATAATATTTCCGACACATCATTATTTAAAGTGTTTATTCAAAAGCAGGGAGCCGCCAATGCTGACAGGATTTATTTTAATCAGCAATCAACAGGACTTGAAAAAATGAAATTTATACCTTCAGGATCTTCAAATGACAATAAGTGCAAAATAGAATATAACGCTCAATTCCCGGTTGACGGAAAATACAAACTTATTGTTCAGGCAAAAGATTTATCTGATAATAAATCTGGTTTTAATGATTATCAGATTAATTTCGAGGTAATTAACAAATCAACTATTACCGCGGTGATGAATTGGCCAAATCCTTTTTCAACAGCAACGAAATTCGTTTTTACTCTTACAGGATCCGAAATGCCAACTTATTTTAAGATTCAGATAATGACAATAACAGGAAAAGTGGTAAAAGAAATTGGAATGGATGAACTTGGCAATTTTCATATAGGAAGAAATATTTCCCAATATGCCTGGGATGGAAAAGATGAGTATGGCGACCAGCTTGCAAACGGAGTATATCTGTACAGGGTTATTACAAATATTAAAGGAAAAAATATTGAAAAAAACTCAACGGATGCAGATAAATATTTTAAAGAAGAATTTGGAAAAATGTATTTAATGCGTTAATCCTGAACGACATTCCACATACTTCATGAATAACACAATAAAAAATTACCTTAATAATACTCATGCAATATTATTTGCCTTTATTGCATTATACACACTGATAATTCTAATAAGCGCCTCTATTCCTATGTTTTGGGATATGGAATATATCTCCAAAATTTCTAATCATATTTATGATAATAATTTTTCCTCTTTAATTTTTTCGGATACTGATAGTGGTGCCACACCTCTTTACAGCACTTACCTTGCAGTTTTATGGGTTATCTTCGGGAAATCATTATTTGTAAATCATATTGCTATTCTGCCTTTTGTTACAGGCATTTTGTTCCAATATTATAAATTAGCAAACAGGTTTCTTGATAAAAAATATGTCGTATTTTCATTCATAATATTATTATTAGAACCAACTATTACAAGCCAAACTATTTTAGCAGGTTACGATTTAGTATTTTGTTTTCTTTTTTTGTTTGGTTTGAATAGTGTTTTTGATAACAACAGGTATAAGATTGCTTTATCTGTAATAGCAATGCCTCTATTGAATTCACGTGGATTTTCTTTAGTTTGTTCTATTTTTCTAATAGACTTTTACATAAACTCCGCAGGGTATTCAAATATAAAGAAGTTTTTAAAAAATATTGCCGCATATTTACCTGCAATAATATTTTTGATAGTTTGGTTATTATACCATTACATGAGCACGGGCTGGTTTATTGTATCAGGCAGCAGGGAAAGGTTTCATCATATAAGCGGGTTGGAAGAAATATTTAGGAATTTAATTTATATAGCTTGGAAAATCAATGATTTTGGAAGGGTCGTAATATATTTTGTGATTTTTATTCTTGCTTATAAAGTTATAAAATCTAATAAGAGTACTTCTAAAAAACATATAAATAGTGCGTCATTGCGAGGTTTTTACCGAAGCAATCCCATTATCGCAATATTAGTA
>JAAXXA010000705.1 GCA_013334735.1 Bacteroidota bacterium | reverse complement strand
TTTAATTTTGAATTTTATTATTTTACAGATGAGCTATTTGCACTTTTATTCTGTTTTTTGATAGCAAATATTTCAAATAAAAGACATTATTTTTTTGATAATAAAATAATGTCTTTATTAGGGAAAATATCTTATGGTATATATATGTACCATTGGATTGTTATCTTATTATTAACAAAATTGCTTTCCTCACTATTTTTAGGAAAGTATAATTCTTCTTACTCAAATATTATTTTATATTCTTTTGTGTTATTTTTTACTATTTTCATATCATATTTTTCATATAATACTATTGAACGTTATTTTTTAAACCTGAAAAAAAGATTTGAGATAGTTTAAACTATTGTAATAGATATTTGGCAGATTCATAATATAAATTAATTTGAGAGGAATAAATAAAAAAATTAGGAGTGATAAATGTGAAGTTTGAATCGGGTATATTAAGTTTTTTATTATTTGTAGAGACCTATTTGAAATAGCAGATGTTTTTGAATTAATAAGTCGAAATTAAAAATTAATTATTCATAAAATAAATAATAGATGAATACTAAAAATACTATAAAACCAACAATAATCATTGAGCCAAATCAGCGTGGCAAACAAAATTGGATAAGAACATGGATTGTTCTTATAAAAAATGTTATTGATTCAAAAGATTTGATATTTCAGTTATTTAAACGTGATTTTTTGATGGCAAATAAAAGGTCATTCCTTGGTATGAGTTGGTTAATACTTACACCTATTATGGGAATTATTTCATGGGTACTAATGAATTCTACAGGAGTATTAAAGCCTGGCAATGTTGGCATCCCATATCCTGCTTACGTTTTGTTAAGCACTTCTATTTATGGTTTGTTTTTAAGTTTTTTTACCGGAGCATCACTCACATTATCCGCAGGAACAGGTTTTATTTTACAAGTGAGTTTTGCTCACGATGTGCTTCTTGTAAAACAATTACTTCATCAAATGGCTAATTTTATGATAACTTTTGTATTAACAATAATTGTATTGTTATTTTTTGGAGTTGTTCCCAGTTGGCAAATAATTTTATTTCCAATATTAATAATCCCATTAATGCTTTTAGGATCCGCTATTGGATTATTTACAACCATTATTAGTGTGGTAGCTACTGATATTCAAAAAGCGATTACTTTTTTTATTGGATTACTTATGTATGTTACTCCTGTTATATATTCTTCTAAAGTGGAAAATGTGCTTTTGCAAAAAATTATTAAATGGAATCCACTCACATATTTGATTGGCGCGGTGCGCGATTCAATGATATATGGCAAAATAGAACATTTGGATCGCTTTTTCATAGCATCAGCACTTTCATTAGTTATATTTTTAATTGCATGGCGATTCTTTTATGTTTCAGAACAAAAAGTAATTGAAAAAATGATATGAATTATATGAAAACAATTCCTTATGGAAGACAACATATTACAGATGAAGATATTCAAGCTGTAGTAGATGTTTTAAGATCAGATTATTTAACACAAGGTCCGAATGTTAAAAAATTTGAAGATGCTTTTGCTGATTATATTGGAGCTAAATACGCTATTGCAGTATCTAATGGTACGGCAGCATTACATCTTTGCGCGCTTGCATTAGGTGTTAAAGAAGGCGATAAAGTAATTACATCACCGATAACATTTGTTGCTACAGCTAACTGTGTTAGATATGCCGGTGGCGATGTTGTTTTTGCAGATATTGATAAAGACACATATTTACTTGATATAAAAAAAGTACGTAATCTCTTAAATGCTTCGCCAAAAGGTACATACAAAGGAATAATCCCTGTTGATTTCGCGGGGAGACCTATCAACCTTGAAGAATTTAGAACACTAGCCGATGAGTTTGGATTATGGATTATTGAAGATGCCTGTCATGCGCCCGGTGGCTTTTTTGTTGATAGTAATGGACAAAAACAATATTGTGGTAATGGCAATTTTGCAGATCTCTCAATTTTTTCTTTTCATCCTGTAAAGCATATTGCATGTGGTGAAGGTGGAATGATAACTACCAACAACAACAAACTTTATGATAAAATCAGGAATCTCCGGACACATGGAATACAACAGGATTATTCTCTTAACAAAGAAAATCATGGACCCTGGTATTACGAAATGCAGGAACTGGGTTTTAATTATCG
>JAAXXA010000140.1 GCA_013334735.1 Bacteroidota bacterium | reverse complement strand
TCCGCCTTTGGCGGAGCAATACTTCGACATACTCAGTACAGGTCTGCGTTATCAGCGTTCCATACCATTGACTGAGTAGTTACTTTCCTTGCAATTTTATAATTTTTTTTTACAAAAACTTTTTTTTTCGACCTTTAACTTTTTATTAATGACCTTAAACTGATTGTCATTATAAAAAAGCTGCAAAACATATATATTTACAAATCAGTTTTTATTAATAAAATTTATTAATTTTTTTTGCACATATTTCAAAAAGATGTATCTTGTGCCGTTTTTTAGCGCGTATAATTAAGAAATATAATAATATAAATAAATCATTATGAATAATAGAAAAGTACTATTTGGCATCTTAGCATTTGTAATTGCAGGTAGTGTAGTAATTTATACTACTTCAGGAGCGTTAAAATTAAACAAATACTCTCCTCGAAATGAACAAAAGAAAAAAGTTTCACAAGGAATAAATGGCGCTGCTGAATTCCTGAACAATATGCGAAACAATAAAACTACAGGAGGTATCGATTCTAAATGGGTTATTAATGCCCGTGAGGAAGTTAAAAATTTAGCAAATCAAAAAA
Source organism: Bacteroidota bacterium (assembly GCA_013334735.1). Classification (GTDB taxonomy): domain Bacteria; phylum Bacteroidota; class Bacteroidia; order Bacteroidales; family CG2-30-32-10; genus JAAXXA01. The sequence goes on along the minus strand of JAAXXA010000140.1, from coordinate 6,669 downwards.
GTGGAAAATCTCTTGATCTTGCATGGATAGAACTTGGTCCTGATAATATTGGCGGGCGTACAAGAGCTATACTTTTTGATAGAAATAATCCAAATATTATTTATGCCGGTGCTGTTGCGGGAGGATTGTGGAAATCTACTACAGGTGGCAGTTCCTGGTCAAAAGTTCCAAGTGTTTCAGAAAATATTGCTGTATGCGCTATTGCTCAGGCAAGCAATGGAGATATATATGTTGGTACAGGCGAAAGTCTTGGTATGGTTCCATCCGGATCGGCTAACGGCAGTACTGAATTTATGGGAAAAGGTATGTACAAATCAACGAATGGCGAAGATTTTACTGTTCTTGACTCAACTGTTCCTACTACCGGAAACAATTTGAATGCTATTTGGGCTTTTGTAAGCAGAATTGCATGCGATCCCGTAAAACCGGGACGTGTTTATGCTTCAACTAACAAAGGCTTGCGAAGCTCTGACGATGGTGGTTTAACTTGGATTGTTCCTGTTAAAAATATTAATAATACTGATAATACACAAAATTCAACAGATGTAGATGTTGCTTCTGATGGAACTGTAATTTCTTCTGTTGGCGGTAAATGTTTTATCTCCCCCTCAGGTGATAATGCTACATTTGTTAATCATTCAGTTAGTGGCGCGGGAAACTTACCTACCGGTAGCCTTAGCCGTATCGAATTTGCAGTTGCCCCGTCAAATCCAAATTATATGTATGCTTGCGCTGCAAAAACTGATGGTACTCTTTATAACATTTACCGATCAATTGATAAAGGAAATACATGGGACGTAATTGGCGCCGGTGGAAGTACTTCATTTCAGCCATTGGGGACACAAGGAGCGTATGATAATACTTTAGTGGTTCACCCTACAAATCCTGATAAAATTTTCTGCGGTGGTCTTGATATGTGGGAATGGAATAAAACAACCCCGGATGGTGTTCCTGCCGGAGGATCATGGACACAGAAAACTCTTTGGTATCTTTCAAATACAAGCCCGTATTTTGTTCATGCCGATCATCATTTTTATGTATTTCATCCAACTAACACTAATATAATGTTTGTTGGAAGTGATGGCGGAATATCACGCAGCACTGATGGTGGCAACACTTTTAAAGATATGAATATTAACTACAGTACAATTCAATTCTATACTATCAATTGCTCATCTACCGGCACTGTTATGGGTGGTAGTCAGGATAATGGCACATTATATTTTCCACGTACAGGAACTTTCCCTAAACATGTAATTGGAAGTAATACCGGTATTTCTGGTATGGGCGGCGATGGAGGCTATTGCTCTTTTTCATATATTAATCCTGAAGCATTTTTTACTAGCGTTTATTATGGCGATATCTCAAGATCTCCTGATAATACTAATACTTTTTACGATTTTACATCTGTAAAATTTAAGGATATTTTAGCTGCGTTTGTTACTCCTTTTGTTATGTGGGAAAGCTTTAATGACACTTATTCCAGCGACTTTGTCAACTTTACGCCTGCCAAAGTAACAAATGAAAATTTAGGCAAAGGAAATGCTGATTCAATACATTATTCCGGTTATCTTTTACGTGGAGGGCAACCTCATGCATCTATCGCACATGGCAGTGTTGATATAACTTCAGGTTCTATTTCTATTCATGATAACGGTAGCGGACAATTTGTTGGAGCTACAGGAACGATAGATTACAATTCAGGGAGGTATTTTATCACATTTTCTACTCAACCGCTTGTAGGAGCAAATATTCTTGCTTCTTATAACACTAGGTTTGATGCCGGTAAAACAATTAAAATATTTAGTAATAACAAACCGGGATCGTTTGATTATACAACTCCTTCTACTATTCAATCAGGCGACACTGTGGAAGTCCAGGATATTATTCAAGCTAAATTTTATTTTGGCGCTACAGATATTTGGATGACAAAACAAGCGCTGAATTTTACTCCAACACCTATATGGTATAAAATAGCTACTGTTGGAAGCGCTAATCCAAATAATCCTGATGTAACACAGTGTCTTGCTTTATCACACGACGGTAACTATTTGTTTGCCGGAACTTCCGAAGGAAAAGTTTTCAGAATATCAAATCTTCGTTCAGCTAATGATTCTTTATCTGCCGATATTTCCAGCCCGGGTTGTGTTGTAGAAACAAAACAACTTTTTTCTTCATCAAACAGAGCTGTAACATCCATTGCTGTTGATCCTTTAAATGCCGCCAGAGTTATTGTTACACTTGGAAATTATGGCGAAAATGCTTATGTTTATTATTCAGGTAATGCTCTAGACAGTGTACCTACATTTACTTCAAAACAAGGAGCCGGTACAACGGCTTTGCCTAAGATGCCCGTTTATTCTTCTCTTATTCCTATATTCCACTCAGGAGCCGTAATTGTTGGAACCGAATATGGCGTTTTTTCTACAGATAATATTACATCTGCAAACCCCCAATGGGTTGATGAAAACACAGGATTGGATAATGTTCCTGTATTTATGATAAAACAACAAACGTATGATTATGAGGGCGTTAAAAATTTTGGAACTATTTATATAGGAACTCATGGTAGAGGCGCTTTTGAATGTAAAAAATTTACTAGCATTAACGATTATGATAAACCTGTAACCGGTAATAATGTTTACTCTCCTTTTACTGTTTCTATTTATCCTAACCCAGTTGTAGATAATGCCACACTTTCATTTACTTTACCTGCTAATGGAGAGGTTAAAGTTAAAATTTACGACTTAAATGGAAAATTGGTGAAATATACAGATATTACATCCATGCCGAAAGGGTATCACACATACTCTATCGATTGTAAAGGAATACAAAGGGGATCGTATATTGTTCAGATGATATCAGGTACTGAATCTGCAACAACCCGATTCATTAAAATGCAATAATATTTTTACTGGTTCTTTGTTAGTCTATCTTAACCGGACTAATAAAGAACCAATAATACTGAATGTTCTGGTTTGTTTTTAGGTTATTAAGCATCATCGAAATATTGCAAACAAGAATAGCCAAAGTATAATTCATTATTAAATATTAAAAAACTAATAAAAACTTTAATAAAATACTTATGAAAAAAATAATTTTTACGTTTGCTTTAATTGCATTTTCTTTTAGAATTTTTGCGATTATTACTTATGCTCCTACATTGGTATCTCCTGTTAATAATGCAATAAATCAGATGCCAAACGTGCTTTTAGACTGGAACCCAGTTTCAGGAGCCTATTCATATAAAGTTCAGGTTGCGACCACTGCTTCGTTTACAAATCCTATTGCATCTGTTTCAACTTTAACATCAATAAATGCTTCGGAATTGCTGTTCGGTACAAAATATTACTGGAGAGTAAAAGCGATTGGTTCAGGCGATTCATCCGCATGGTCTTCTGTTAAAAATTTTACTGTAATTCCTGCTGTTAATTTAAAACTACCTGAAAATAATGCTATATATCAGTTAACAAATGTTTTGTTACAATGGAATAGCATTTCAGGGATAACACATTATGATTATCAAATTGATACAATATTAAACTTTAACAGCACCTTTTTAACTTCAGGAACATTAGGTGGATCTGTTACAAGTATAAATTTAAGTAATATTTTATATTACGGAACTAAATATTACTGGAAAGTGAGAGCCTGGCACAATGCTGATACTTCTTTATGGTCATCAGTATGGTCTTTTACAACTAAAGGTACAATGCCAAGTCCTCCAAATTTAGTATCCCCTCTTGATTTAGCCGTAAATCAAATGCCCAATTCATTATTAAGATGGTCTCCTATATTAAAAGCAACTTCATATAGAGTTGAGTTAGATACAAATTCTTCTTTTCTAAATCCATATATATTATTATCGGCTGATACTTCAATAAATACCCAAAACCTTTTATTCGGTGAAAAATATTTTTGGAGGGTTAATGCAATTGATAGTATTAATAATGTTTTTTCTAACTGGTCTTTAACAAAAAGCTTTACTATAACCAATACTATTGGTTTGATTTCACCTCTTGATAATGCAACCAACCAATTTTTGAGTACACCTTTGAAATGGGAAGGTATTACAGGAATAACAAAATATGATTATCAAATTGATACAACAGCTAACTTTAATAGTGCTCAACTTTTGTTTGATTCTGTGGCTGCTCCTGCTACTACAGTTAGTTTAAGTGCATTTATAGATTATAGCACTAAATATTATTGGAGAATAAGAGCCAGAAAAATTGCAGATACAACCTTATGGTCGCCGGTATGGTCGTTTTCTACATTAGATACAATGCCAAGTTTCCCAAATTTAGTATCACCGGCAGATTTATCGTCTAACCAAATGCCAAATGTATTATTAGATTGGGATTCGATATCGGGTGCTACTTCATATATGGTTGAATTAGATACAAATATTTTATTTTCAAATTCAGATACTTTAAGTTCAGTTGGCACTTCTTCTTCAGTAAATGCTCAAAAACTATTGTTCGGAGGAACTTACTATTGGCATGTTAAAGCAATTAACAGCACCGATTCTTCTGCATGGTCGCTGATAAGAAGTTTTACAGTTATTGATACTGTTGGGCTGATTTCACCTGTTGACAATTCAGCATATCAATTGTTAAATACACCTTTGAAGTGGCAAGTAGTTACGGGAATTACAAAGTATAATTATCAAGTTGATACTACCTCAAACTTTAATAGCACAGTACTTTTTTCTAACTATGTAAATAGTACAATTACAAATGTAAATATAGATTCGGTTATAGATTTCGGAACTAAATATTATTGGAAAGTAAGAGCCATAAACAGCGTTGACACTTCTTTATGGTCTCCGGTATGGTCATTTACTACTATAGATACAATGCCAAATGTTCCAAATTTAATATTACCGACAGATTTAGCAATAAACCAATTACCTGATGTATTATTTGAATGGTCTCCAATATCAGGTGCCACTTCATATATGATTGAATTAGATACAAATTCGTTGTTTTTAAATTCAGATACTTTAGCATCAGTTGGCGATTCAGTTCATTCGCAAGATCTATTATTCGGCGGGATATATTATTGGAGAGTTAAAGCTATTAATAGTACAGATTCTTCTGCATGGTCAGCAATTAGAAGCTTTACAGTAATTGATACTGTTAATTTAGTATCACCTGTTGAAAATGCACTAAACCAGATGCCGAATGTGTTATTGGAATGGACTCCAATATTAGGCGCCGCTTCATACATGATTGAATTAGATACAAACTCTTCTTTTATTAATTCGGATACATTGGTATCTTTAGCCGCTACTGTAAATACACAGGAATTATTATTTGGTAATAAATATTATTGGAGGGTTAAAGCTATTAATAGTATTGATTCTTCTAATTGGTCTTTAACAAAAAGTTTTACAGTTATTGATACCTTAAATCAAACATTTCCAAATGATGGTATAACTAATCAGGCATTGAGTATGATTTTGAAATGGAACGCCATATCAGGTGTTACTTTTTATAATTGTGAAATTGATACTTCAAATAATTTTAATAGTTCATTACATAAAGTTATTTTAGTTGATAGCAATTTGCCAGAAGCGCAAGCTTTTGCCGTTCAGTCTTTATTTGGAACAAAATATTATTGGAGAGTTAGAACTTTACACAACGTTGATACATCAGCATGGTCAAATATCAGATCATTTACAACACTTGATAATCCGACACTAGCTTTTCCTTATAATGGCTCTATAGAAGTAATGCCGGATGTAATGTTGAGATGCAATCCATTAACAGGCACAACAAATTATCAATTCCAAATAGATACTATTTTAAGTTTTAATAACCTTGATAATTTTTTATCTGCTACTAATAATTTACCATTTGTAGAGGTTTTGAACAATGAACTGTTTTTTGGAACAAAGTATTATTGGAAAGTGCGATCAATATATGGTGGTAATTTTAGTGATTGGTCAACGGTATGGAATTTTAACACGATTGATACAGTTAAAATATATTTACCGGCAAACGGAGATAGTTTAAGCGGAGCAGCACAAACTTTTAAATGGAAAAAGATAAGCGGTATAAGTGGATATGAATTGGAAATTGATACTACATCCGCGTTCACAAATGCTGTAAAATATTTACCCGTAGATACCGCATCAATACAAAAGGTAAATAATTTTGCTAATGATACATATTATTGGAGAATACGCGCTTACACCAGCCGTGATACCACAACATGGAGTATGCCACGTTCATTTACTGTAAAAGGAGTGGGCATTAATTCGCAAACCCTGAACTCTACAAAATTCAGTATTTTCCCCAATCCTGCTTACGAAAATGTATATATGAAAATTGAATCTGATGATATTGCAAAAATAAAAGTTTCACTTATTAATATTCTTGGAAAACAAATCCGTGAAGAAGAGTATAATGTTTCGCAGGGAAGCAACCTCAGAAAACTCAATATTGAAGGTGTTTCTAATGGTATATATTTACTCAAATATACAGATGGAAATAAATCAAGTATTCAGAAACTTACTATTAGCAAATAATCTATAAGTTTAGTATAAAAAATAAACTGAAAAAAAAAAGAGGTTGGCAAATATTGTCAACCTCTTTTTTATAATAAGCTGTTTTATTCCAAGCTTCCGACAACTTTCTCAACTTCAGTAAGTATTTCACACGA
>JAAXXA010000704.1 GCA_013334735.1 Bacteroidota bacterium | reverse complement strand
CCTGAGGTGTATGAATAGGTTGAAAAGAATCCTTACCATATTTTTCATAATGTCCGGAAGTAACATAAAGATCTTTTAACCCGATATGAGGAGTAATTACTTGTACATAACCGGCTTTTTTCTGAACGTTTTTCAGGAATGCTTCAAGTCTGGCTCTAAGTTCTGCTCCTTTTGGAAGCCATAAAGGTAAGCCCATTCCAACTTTCGCGGAAAATGTAAAAAGTTCAAGTTCTTTTCCAATTTTGCGATGATCTCGTTTTTTAGCTTCTTCAAGCAGGATAAGATATTCCTCAAGTTCTTTTTGCTTAGGAAAAGTAACGCCATAAATTCTTGTAAGTTGTTTATTATTTTCATTTCCTCTCCAATAAGCCCCGGCAATACTCAAAAGTTTAATTGCTTTTATAAAACCTGTATCAGGCAAATGTGGTCCTCTGCATAAATCAGTAAAATTACCTGATTCATATAATGTAATAGAACCATCCTCCAAATCATTAATTAAATCAATTTTATATGGATCTGCTTTTTTTGAAAAGTACGCCAAAGCATCAGCTTTTGAAGTCTGTTTCCGTTTAAAAACATTCTTCTGACGTGCTATTTCAAGCATTTTATCTTCAATTTTTTTAAAATCTTCCGAAGATATCGTCCTTTCACCCAAATCAATGTCGTAATAAAAGCCGGTTTCAATATTTGGTCCTATGCCGAATTTTGCGCCGGGATAAAAAAACTCGACAGCTTCAGCCATTAAATGGGCGGAAGAGTGCCAAAAAGTTGCTTTACCTTCATCAGAATCCCATGTATAAAAAACAACCGAAGCATCATTATTAATAGGTCTTTCTACATCCCATATTTCATTATTAACTTTTACGGATAATACATTACGGGCTAGACCTTCGCTTATGCTTTTGGCAATTTCAAGACCAGAAGTACCCTCAGGGTATTGTCGAACAACTTTATCAGGAAACGTAATATTTATCATCACTATACTTTGTAATATTATAAAATAAGTTTGCGAAGGTAAGGAAAATATTTATATAAAGAGTTTATTTAATACATTTCTATTTTAATTTTTTATAAATTTGTCAAAAAAATTATATGAGCGTATTTAGAATTGAAGCCTTACAAAAAGCTCTTAAAAGAGATTTAAACGGTACTCATCCTACAAATATCAATACTTCTGAAATATTTGGATGCAATGTATTTGGAAAAGAAGCAATGAGAGAATATCTTTCAGAAGATATTTTCGAGAAACTAATGCTATCAAAAAATGAAGCTACAGTAATCGACAGAAAAATTGCCGACCATGTAGCTGCAGCTATGAAAGCATGGGCATTAGATAAAGGAGCAACACATTATTCTCATTGGTTTCATCCACTTAATGGGGCAACAGCCGAAAAACATGATGCTTTCTTTTCTCCAGTAGAGGGATTTCGTTCTATTACAAAATTTGAAGGCAGTCATTTGATACAGCAGGAACCAGACGCATCAAGTTTTCCAAATGGTGGTATTAGAAATACATTTGAAGCGCGTGGATATACTGCATGGGATCCATCATCTCCTGCTTTTGTTTATAACGGAACACTTTGTATTCCAACTGTTTTCATTTCTTATACAGGGGAATCTCTCGATTTTAAAACACCCTTGCTTAAATCAATTATTGTTCTTGATAAAGCCGCAGTTAATGTTTGTCAATATTTTGATAAGAATGTAACAAAGGTTTTCCCTACTTTGGGCTGGGAACAAGAATATTTTCTTGTTGATGAAGCATTTTATAATGCCAGACCGGACATAATGCTTACAAACAGAACTTTATTTGGTCACGCATCTGCCAAAGATCAACAAATGGAAGATCATTATTTTGGCTCTATCCCCGAACGCGTTTCCATTTACATGAAAGATTTTGAAATTGAAGCATGGAAGCTCGGAATCCCGGTAAAAACCAGGCATAACGAGGTTGCGCCTAATCAATTTGAATTAGCTCCTGTTTTCGAAGAAGCTAATCTTGCAATTGATCACAATCAACTGTTAATGGATATAATGAAACGTATCGCAAGAAAGCATCATTTCAGAGTATTATTCCATGAAAAACCTTATTCAGGAATTAATGGTTCGGGCAAGCACAATAACTGGTCAATGGCTACCAATATAGGCAAAAATATT
>JAAXXA010000703.1 GCA_013334735.1 Bacteroidota bacterium | reverse complement strand
TACCGACCAGCAAAACTGCTCGGCAACGTTAACTGCTGTTGTCGGAGTTAACCCGGGAGTTGGCACAGGACAAGTGAACCAAACAAATGTTTTATGTAATGGAGACTCTACAGGCTCTGCCACGGTAATAATAGCTAATGGAACCGCACCATATAGTTGCATTTGGCAACATGATGCCCTAAACATTACCAATACAGCAACAAATCTGGCAGCCGGCAGCTACAATGTTACTATTACTGACGCTCCTGGTGCATGTATTACCCCCATGACGGTTACCATTTCGCAACCTGCAGTATTAGTAGCAAGCGTTACAATAGCTGACATTTCCTGCTACAACATGAACGATGGGGTAATCGCTGCAAATGGTTCAGGTGGAACTTTAGCATACCAGTATCATTGGTCCGACAATAGTTCTGGCTCGAATCTAGGGAGTCTGCCAGCTGGTATATACTCGCTTACTATTACTGATGCAAACAATTGTGTTGACTCTGTTGTTAATATTATTATTACAAATCCAGCCGAACTAACGTTAACAACTTCTTCCACAAATCCTTTATGCTATAACATGAATAATGGAACCGCTATTGCAACTGCAAACGGAGGAACACCGCCTTATGTCTATTCTTGGCCAGGTGGAATATCTGGCCCAGCAGTTTCAAACCTCTCTGCTGGAAGTCATATTGTTTCTGTCACAGATGCACATTTATGCCCTGCCAACAGCATTGTAACACTTTATAATCCTGTAGAAATGGTAAGCATCGGAACTTCAGGTATTGATGCTAACACGCATGGCGGATTTATTCAGCTAAATGTTACTGGTGGATCATTGCCCTACTCATATCTTTGGTCAAATACTGCAACATCTCAAAACCTGAGCGGATTATCAGGCGGAACTTATATTGTGACAATTACTGATGCAGGGCTTTGCGCTATTACAGATACATTCACTATTGATTTACCACTGGAAATACCCACTGTTATTACTCCAAACGGAGATGGCAAAAATGACGATTTTGAAATCCTGAGTATTCAGGCATATCATGAAGTTTCCATTGAGATATACAATCGTTGGGGTGACAGATTATTTGTATATACCGGAACAGGTGCATCCTATGCCTCAAAAGCCAATCGTTGGGATGGTAAAAACAATGGAAAAGACCTTCCCATGGGATCTTACGTGTTCATTGTTAAGTTAAATGACTTGGATCCGATTACGGGTGTCGTCTCGATTATAAGATAAATTTAAACACTCTTAAAAAAGCTATCAGCAAGTATTCTGATAGCTTTTTTTTATTCTATAATCAATAAAATTTATAGCTTTGTTTTATATTTCAATATCATGCTAAATACAACCCCTGGACCTATTGGCGTATTTGATTCTGGTTATGGCGGACTCACCGTACTTAAAGAAATTGCCAAACAAATGCCACAATATGATTATTTATATTTAGGTGATAATGCCAGAGCACCTTATGGAAGCAGATCGTTTTATGTAGTTTATCAGTATACTTTGCAAGCTGTTAACTGGCTATTTTCACATGGATGCCAGCTTGTGATACTTGCTTGCAATACCGCATCAGCAAAAGCATTACGAACAATACAACAAAACGATCTTCCTTTAATTGACCCCACAAGAAGAGTCTTAGGTGTGATCAGACCAAGTGTGGAAGCAGTCGGAAACTTAACATCTTCCAGAGAAGTTGGGATATTAGGAACTCCAGGCACTATTATTTCTGACTCTTACCCCATTGAAATTCATAAGTTATTTCCCGATATCAGAACTTTCCAGCAGGCATGTCCTTTATGGGTACCTCTGGTAGAAAATGAAGAATATAACAATTCAGGAGCAGATTTCTTTATAAGAAAAGACATACATAATTTACTCAACAAAAGCAATAACATTGATACCATTATTCTGGGCTGCACGCACTATCCATTAATTATGGATAGCATCAGAAAATTTGTTCCTTCCAACATCAAACTTATTTCACAGGATACCATCATTGCAGCAAGCCTTGCTGATTATTTAACTCGTCACCCTGAAATGGACATAAAATGCACAAAAACCGGTAAAATTAAATTTCTGACTACCGATGTTGCCGATGTATTCTCGAAAAGAGCTGAGGTTTTTTACGGAGAGAAAATAAATTCAGAACAA
>JAAXXA010000139.1 GCA_013334735.1 Bacteroidota bacterium | reverse complement strand
TACCAATCTATTTTTTCTTCGCCGCGGCGAATTCGATTGAGTCTTTTAGAAAAAAGATTGGTATAAAAGATTTACAGATATTTATTTACAATACATTTGCAAAGCTGAAGCAGCTTGAGGATATCCATTTTGCTGGGCTGACAGCCAATCGTTACAAGCTCCTTTTTTATCATTTGAATATAACTTTGCATAACCTCTGTTAAAAAGAGCATCCATGTTTTCACGATTTAATTCAATGGTTTTATTATAATCAGCTATTGCATTATTGAATTTCCCAATTTTAAAATAATTGTTTCCCCTGCTAAAGTATGGTATATCATAATTTGGATTCAACTCGATCACTTTGCTGTAATCAGTAATAGCGCTTTCATATTTTTCGATTTTATCATATACAATTCCCCGGTAAAAATAAGCATCGGTATAATTTTGATTTAATTCTATCGCCTTAGTATAATCTGCAATAGCGCTATCCGATTTACCGATTTTATCATAAGCAGTTCCTCTGTTGCAAATAGCAAGAGAGTAAGCAGGTTTAAGCCTAATTGCAACATTAAAATCAGTAATTGCATTTGAATAATTTCCCATATTAGCTTTTACAATGCCTCTGTTCATAAACAAATCCACATCGTTGCATCCGAGCTTTACAGCTTTATCGAAATCAATTAAGGCTGCTTTGTAATTCTTTTTTTCATTTTTACTATTACCCCGCACAAACCAGCCATAACCTTGTTCCGGATATTTTTCAATTACATCAGTAAACAAAATTTCGCCATTTTTCCATACTTTATTGCGCTCATAAGTAAGTACGCAATACAAAACCGAAAAAGTTACGAAAATAAAAAAAGTAATGGATTTTATTTTATTGCTAAACGAAAATTTATCTTCTTTTACATAAGAAAAAAACTGTCCGAAAATAAAGAAAATACCTATGTAGGGAATGTATGAATAACGCTCCGATACTATAGCTCCTCCGAATGGAAGAATTTGTAATACCAATACAATAGTTACTAAATAGAATAATAAACCGAAAATAAGTTCCTTTTTAAATGTTCTTGATTTTAATACACCCCATATAATTAACAACAAAACGGGCAAAGCAAAATAATATTCATAAGGAAGGAAACCGCCCGATTTTACAGGATAATAATGCAGCACAGAAAGATTGAAAGGTATAAACGACATTAATAAATAATAAACAGTAGTGTAACTCACCATGAAAACTCTGTCAAAAATGCTGAAAACAGGCGTTATATCTTGAATAGCAGCGACAGATCTTTGTGAAAAAACAGCTATAATTCCAAAAACAAGAGCTAAGGCAAAGAATGGAATTTTAGAAGTAAAGTGTTTCCATGTAAATTTATTATAATAATAAAAGTCCATCAACACAAGTACAAAGGGCAGACATATTGCAGCCGGTTTAGACAGCAACGACAGTAAAAACCAGCAAAATGAAAATATTGCATATTTTTTTTTCTTTTTTGTTATTAAATATTTGCTGTAGCTACAAAGTGATAAAAGGAAAAAGAATGTGTACAGCACATCTTTCCTTTCCGATATCCATGCTACCGATTCAACATGCATTGGATGCACGGCAAAAAACAAAGAAGAAATAGCCGCAACCCATTGTTTACCTGTAAATCGGTTAAGAAACAAATACACCAATATAACATTAAGTAAGTGAAAAATATAATTTGTAAGATGGAATGTAAATGGATTTAGTCCGAAAAATTTATATTCTAAAGTATATGATAACATTGTAAGCGGATGATAATTGGCGCCATAAAAAGACGAGAAAATTTCTTTCAGATTTTTCCAATCAAAGTGTTTGATTATTTCGTTATGAAGAATATAATCATTATCATCTAAGTTATCAATAAATCCGTTACTAAGTGTATTGAAGAACACTACAGCGGTAATGATAATAATAAAAGGTGAAAAATAACGTGAATATTTGGAGGGTTTTTGATTAACCGAACTTACAGAATTTTTAGCAATCTGTTTTTTTGTTAATTCTGATTCTATTTTTTTTGTTTTATAGTTGACATCAGATTTGTAATTTAGCTTCTTTGATAAAGGCTTTGTTAAATGAATATTTTTATTTGGTCTGCCTTGCATAAGTTTACCTTATTGAATTTTTCAAAACGTCTGTAAATAGTTCATGAGCCTTTTATAAAAAAATCAAAAAAAATGAATATTTTTTATGAAATACAAACATATAAAAATATTTATTAATTTCAAACTTTTTTACAGAACTAATACTATTATCACTCTATATAAAACAATTAAAATTATGATATTAAAATTTTGGTGTATTTCATGCAAAAAAATATTTGAAAACGAGGGGAATAAAAAAGAATGGATAGATGTAATTTACGGTCCTTGTATGAAATATATTGCAGAATGCCCTGAATGCAAAACAGAATGTAATGAATACAGAGAGCCTTCTTATCAAAAGAAATCGTCTCAAACACCACAGATGGGATGTGCCGGGCATTGCAATAATTGTGAATATTCACATTAAAAAAAAGTGTCTAAAGTTAGATTACTCATTGTGTTTAGATACTAATACTATTTTTTACAATCTAAAGCATGAATAAAAAGGATTATATAATCGGTAAAATTGATACGGCAGCAGGGAAAGTTCCTGTAATCTCAACCGTTTGGAGTAATTCAGACCTCATAAGTACTATAAAAGTTCGCTGGGCTATTGGTCGCATGAACTATAAGGTAAAACAGGGCTTCTATGCAATAGGTACTCCCGATGAAAACTCAGATATTTTTGTAAGCGCGAATTTTAAATTAAGTTTTGACCATTTGCGAAAAGCCTTACATGATATGAATGCATGGGTTCTGGTACTAGACACAAAAGGAATTAATGTTTGGTGTGCAGCAGGTAAAGGTACTTTTGGGACAAAAGAATTAACATACAGAATAAAAGCTCATGAACTTGATAAAATAGTAAATCATAAAAATATTATTGTACCACAGCTTGGAGCAGTAGGCGTTTCTGCGCATGAAGTGAAAAGCAAAACAGGTTTTCGTGTAATTTACGGTCCTGTGAGAGCTTCTGATATCAATGCATTTGTTAATGCCGGATATAAAGCTACTCCCGAAATGCGTAAAGTATCATTTCCTTTGAAGGAAAGAATGAAATTAATTCCTGTAGAACTTTCTTATGGGAAATATTATCTGTTATTTATTCCCGCATTATTTTTTATTTTATCAGGAATAAATTCAAAAGGCTATTCCGTTGATTTGGCATGGACTACAGGAGGAAAGGCATTTGTAAATTTATTCACTGCATATTTATGCGGAAGTGTTTTAACCCCAATACTTCTTCCATGGATACCTTTTAAAAGGTTTTCATTGAAAGGACTTTCAATAGTATGGGTGCTTTCAATATTACTTTTTTATTTTAATTTTTTTGGAAATACTATTACAGAAATCATATCATGGTTTTTAATTACCGGAAGTATTTCTTCATTTCTTGCAATGAACTATACAGGAACATCTACATTTACTTCCTTATCGGGAGTTCAGAAAGAAATGAAAACAGCTCTTCCTATGCAAATAGGATTTGCTGCGCTTGGATTAATAGGTTGGATTATTAAACGATTTATTTAGTGTTTGTGGACAGATTAAATGAAATATTATGAACGGACTTACATATTTAAAAAATGTTGTAACACTTTCACTCGACATACAGAAATGCAATGGTTGCAAGATGTGTACAATTGTGTGCCCACATGAGGTATTTATCATAAAAGACAAAAAAGCATTTATTGACAAGAAAGATCTTTGTATGGAATGTGGGGCTTGCGAAAAAAATTGTCCTCAAGTGGCTATAAGTGTAAAATCAGGCGTAGGATGCGCGGCAGGAATTATTAATGGAATATTAAGAGGCACAGAACCAAGTTGCGATTGCTCCAGTTCTAATGCGAAAAGTGGGTGTTGTTAAATTTATTATATACCGACACAGGTGTGTCGGTTATTTTGATTCATTTTTCTTTTTTTTCATCGCAATGTAATTTCAAAAGAGTCTTAGCTGCTTCACCGTCAAAGTGGTTTTCGCCGCTTGTGCATAACGACGGCAAGCTTATTTAGTGCGGAATTAAAAAGCACCGTTCTTGTCCCACGAGACAAAAATATATTATTTTACTGAACATTACAAACCACTGAACTCCGCATTAAATAAGCTTGCTGTTAGCAACTGCAAACGCTACCCAAGTGTAATAAAAGCAGCTTCTGTACGAGGTTTCATTAAATGTAACAACAATGCTTTTTTCTGGGTTGGCAAGTGTGTAAGCGATTAATTTTACAGAAGGGAAGGGATTTTTTTGCCGAGAATATGTTACTGCCGGAAAAGCGTTGGAAAATGACATGTTCTTTTGCAGCCAAAGAAGTGAAAACTTTTAAAATAAGGCTGCAAATGTACATGGCATTGTGCGTTAGGGAATAAAAGCACAAAAATTTACTATAGAAATGAGTTTATTTAATAAAAAATCTAAATTCAATTTTTGACTCAATAGAACATTCAGTTTTGGTGGCCCAGTTTGCTGCGGAATAGGTGGCCTACTTTGCGCGGAATATCCACCTTTTTCAAGTTTTACTTTTATTTTCATTTTGATGAATATTTCAGAATTTTATGGGTTTTTCTATAGTTTTCAATCTCTTGATTAACGGTGGATAGGAATGATGAAAGTATGAAAAAAATATAATAAAGTATTTCAGCAAAAATAGCTAAATAGCGAAAAAGGTATAAATTTTCATTTTACAATTTAAATTTTGCAATTTGCAATATTTTCTCCCGCTTCGTCTATTGCTTTCAACCTCTGAATTAACGGTGGGTGCGAATAATGAAAAAACACATACACGGGATGAGGTCTCAGGTTGCTGAGTGTATTTACGGAAAGTTTTATAAGCGCATCTTTTAAAGCTTTTCCACTATAATTTTGTACTGCAAAACTATCAGCTTCATATTCGTTTTTGCGCGAGATAATATTCATAAATATTCCAAGTATAAGCGATAGCGGACTATACAGCATTCCAAATGCCAGTATTCCCACATGGAAACTTCCCTGCTTAGCGCCAAGAGCTTCCGACAATACAGGATTACCAACGAAAAGCGAAATGATATAAAGCATTATTCCTGTTTGAATCACCGACATTATCATACCTTTTAAAGTATGTTTCTTTTTATAATGACCAATTTCGTGGGCAAGTATGGCAACAAGTTCTTCAATCGTGTGATCTTTAATCAGAGTATCATACAACACAATTCTCTTTTTAGCTCCCAAACCGCTAAAATATGCATTTGCTTTTGTAGAACGTTTTGAGCCGTCAATTACAAATATATTGTCAAGTTTAAAACCTGCCTTATCTGCAAATTTTTTAATAGCATCACGTAATTCGCCATCTTCAAGAGGTGTTTGTTTATTAAATAAAGGAACTATCAACGATGAAAAAAACATTGCCATAAAAATCATAAAAACAGTAATTGATCCCCATGCAATAAGCCAGAAATATTCACCGGTAGAATTGTATATCCAAACTATAAATGCCAGCAATCCACCGCCAATCAATGCTCCCAGCACCCACGATTTTATTTTGTCGAGTACAAAAGTTTTCCATGTGGTTTTATTAAAGCCATACTTTTCTTCAATTACAAACTGATCGTAAATCTGCAATGGCGTAGAAATTATATCGGAAGCTATTCCTATAATACCAAAAAATATTAATGCAATAAAAATATCGTTATCCGTAAATGATCTTGCATAATCATCTAAGTATGCAAAACCCTTAAAGAGTAACATAGCCATAATTAACAAAAACGAAAGAGCGCTTGAATACATTCCGAATTTGTGCTGCGCTTTTTCGTAATCCTGCGATTTTTTGTATTTTTCCGCTTCGTAAATACCTGCTAATTCCTTAGGCAATTCATTGCTCCAGTAAAGACTGTTCAGGTAATCAAATAATCGTTCGAGCACAAAATCGAAAACAACAAAAACAATAATGATAATGAATAGGAGATGTGCCATTTTTTTTAGAGTTAAGAGTTTAGAGTTATTAAGAATAAGTGCTTAAAGTTTGAAGTGCCTGGAGTGCCTAAAGTCCGCCACGGCGGATTAAAGTGCCTAAAGTTTTGCGGTTTACTTTATAAACTTTCCACTTTATAACTTCCCACTTTATAAATATCCGCAAACTTTATACACAATATATCCAATCACTTCATGTAATATTTTATCCCATGCATCAAATGCGCTCAAATTAGGAATGATCATATTACCCGTGTTTAGTAATCGTCTGCCGGTTATTAAATTTGTACTGTATGGAGTAACAGTTATTCCCGTTTTAATAAAACATGCTTTTGCCCGACGTAAATGGCTTGAAGATGTAATCAGAAGAAATTTTCCTTTTGGATAAGCCTTTTTCAGAATTTGCGCTGAATTAACTGCGTTTTGATATGTATTCTCAGATAAAGAGTCAATAATTACAGCGCTGTCGGGAATGCCTATCTTTAAAAGATAACGTTTGAGCAATGTGGATTCTATCATATCTCTGAAAACAAGACTCCCTGAACCACTGGAAATAAGCATTTTTTTAATTCGGCCTGTTTTATATAATTGCAATGCCTGAAATATTCTGTCGGTATTATGGCGGAATGTCATACGGTCGTAATCGGTATCAATCGTAACCATTCCTCCGCCCAAAACAATCCCTACATCATAAGTTGCTGCAAGATCTTTATCCTGAGTGATAGGATATTCCCACATGCGGCAAAGTTCATCGGCAATAAAAGGGTTTGAAAAAAACAAAATTAAAATTACAGAAGAATACAAAAAACGTCGCGCTATTTTTTTATTTTTTAAAAACAGCGCAAGCAATAAAAAAGTAATAATCCAAACTAATGGAGATATTACGAATGTTAATAATTTTGAAAGAATAAAAAACATAATAATAAATTAGTATTTATCAATAAAATTAAGTATTTACATCATTTTGGATTTTAGATTTGTGATTTTGGATTTTTTGTGGAAAATAAGTTTCAAATCATAATTCTAAAATCATAAATTAAATCAAATCAAATCTTGTTGTATATTTTCAGACTAATAACTTCTTATTTCTGATGCTACTTCTTCCATAAGCCACATAGGAGTAGAAGTAGCGCCGCATACGCCAACTGATTTTACATCTTTAAACCAACTTCTTTTTAAATCATTTTTATCCGAAATAAAATAAGTCCGGTGATTAATAGAATGACAAACTTC
>JAAXXA010000702.1 GCA_013334735.1 Bacteroidota bacterium | reverse complement strand
ATAAAATAATTCCAATGGGGGCAGGGCTTGGAGGAGGATCTTCAGATGCCGCTTTTATGGTTAAGTTGTTGAATGACACCTTTCAGCTAAATATGGAAAATAAACAAATGTTGGAAATTACAGCAAAAATTGGTAGCGATTGTTCCTTTTTTATCGAAAATAAAGCTATGTTTGCATCCGGAAAAGGTGATATCTTTAAAAATGTTGATTTAAACCTGAGTAATTATTATTTAGTGATAGTAAAACCTTCGGTTAACATTTCAACTCAAGTTGCATACTCATTGATAAAACCGAAAAAGGGGAGTTATAATCTTGAAAATATTGATGTAAATGATATTAATAACTGGAAAAATTATATTATTAATGATTTTGAAGAGCCTATATTTTTAAAATTTTCTGAAATAAAAAACATTAAAGAAAAACTATATGATGTAGGAGCTGTTTATGCATCAATGAGTGGTAGTGGTTCTGCTGTTTATGGAATATTTAATGATTATGTAAATACATTAAATTTATTTGATGGTTGTTTTGTGTGGCAAGGGAAACTAAATTAATAAAATGAACTAAATAATATGAATTATGAAGAAAAATAAAAGTTTATCATTTCTATTTTTTGTTTGTAATCTAATAACATCAGGGCAAAATTATTTTCAACAGGATGTTAAGTATTCCATACATGTTAAATTAAATGATGTAACGCACGAACTAAGCGCCTTTGAAAATATAGAATATACCAATAACTCCCCCGATGTTTTGAGCACCCTTTATTTTCATGTCTGGCCAAATGCATATAAGGATAATAATACTGCCCTTGCAAAACAATTACTTGAAAGCGGGAAAACTTTTTTTTATTATTCTCAGGATTCTTTAAAAGGATATATTGACAGTTTGGATTTTAAAATTAATGATAAAGCAGTTAAATGGGAGTTCGAAAAAAATAATATTGATATATGTGTTATTACACTTAATGAGCCTTTAAAATCAGGTCAATCCATTACTATTACAACTCCTTTCTACGTAAAAATCCCTGATGCGCACATTTCTCTATTGGGGCATGAAGGACAGTCGTACCAAATATCGCAATGGTTTCCAAAACCTGCCGTTTACGGCACTAATGGATGGAATACCATGCCATATCTTGATCAGGGAGAATTTTACTCTGAATATGGATCATTCGATGTATATATAACATTGCCTGAAAATTATGTGGTTGGAGCAACAGGAGATCTTGTTGACAATGAAAAGGAATCAGCATGGCTCGACAGTATCGCCATAGCAACAAGCCAATTGAAATCTTTTGATAATAACGATCTTGCCTTCCCTTTATCTTCAAAACAAACTAAAACATTGCATTATCATCAGGAAAAAGTTCACGATTTTGCATGGTTTGCCGATAAACGTTATCATGTTTTAAAGGGAGAAGTTGAGCTTCCTGTTTCTAAAAGAAAAGTTAATACTTATGTAATGTTTACTAACAATGAAGCCGATTTATGGAAAAATTCAATTGAATATGTTAATGATGCAATTTTTTATTATTCCAAATGGATAGGGGAGTACCCATACAAACATGCAACAGCCGTAGAAGGCGCTTCTTTTATTGACGGCGGTAGTATGGAGTATCCAAATATAACAGTGGTAAGCTCGGCAGGCGATTCTGCTTCATTGGAAATGTTAATTATTCACGAAGTTGGGCACAATTGGTTCTATGGAATTCTTGGCAGCAACGAAAGAAAATTTCCATGGATGGATGAGGGTATCAACTCTTTTTATGAATACAGGACACTTCAAACAAAACATCCCGGGAATTTAGTTTTCTTTAATCAGTTTAAAAATATTATTTATTTACCCGAACATGCTGAACGTAGCGAAAGAAGCCTTGTGTATGATATTGCTTCACATTTAAATAATGACCAGCCTGTTGGGAGTTCTTCCGAAATATATTCTACTCTTAATTACAATGGTATAGTTTATGAAAAATCCGCGGTAGCATTAGCTTTTCTTAAAGATTACATAGGCGAAGAAAAATTTGATAATGCTATGAGAGACTATTTTATCAAATGGAAATTTCGTCATCCTCAGCCTGAAAATTTAATTACTATTCGATACAAATCCTGCTGGAAGATTTGATGACCGCTTATCAGCAGCTCGCCCAGGGTCAGGCGCT
>JAAXXA010000701.1 GCA_013334735.1 Bacteroidota bacterium | reverse complement strand
AATGGTTAATGGTTAATGGTTAATGGTTAATGGTTAATGGTTAATGGTTAATGGTTAATGGTTAATGGTTAATGGTTAATGGTTAATGGTTAATGGTTAATGGTTAATGGTTAATGGTTAATGGTTATTGGTTATTGGTTATTGGTTTCAAATATACAATTTTTATTAAACCAAGGCATCAAAAAGTATTTCTACCGGATGAAAAGCTTTTCGTCCTGTGCCGTCAGAAATCTGGTGGCGGCAACTTGTACCCGGCGCTGCAATAATAGTATTGGCATTGGCTTTTCTTACTTCAGGGAAAAGTACTAATTCGCCCACTTTCATTGAAATTTCATAATGTTCTTTTTCGTAACCGAATGATCCTGCCATACCGCAACAACCCGATTTAATTTCTTCTACTTTATAATTTGCAGGTATTTCAAGCATTTTTATTGTTGGTTCGGTTGATAAAAGTGATTTCTGATAGCAATGACCGTGAAGTTTAATATTTCTACTTTCCTTAACGAATAAATCTTTACTGATATTGCCTTTTTCAAATTCATTAGCAATAAATTCATCTATCATAAATGAACAGGATGAAAGGTTAAGAG
Organism: Bacteroidota bacterium; assembly: GCA_013334735.1. Lineage (GTDB taxonomy): Bacteria > Bacteroidota > Bacteroidia > Bacteroidales > CG2-30-32-10 > JAAXXA01. The sequence goes on along the minus strand of JAAXXA010000701.1, from coordinate 1,574 downwards.
ATGCCTCTTTTAAATGTGGATCAACCAGCTCAGTATATTCATCACGAAAAGCAAGTATAGCAGAGGGTTCAATTCCTATAAGAGGTGTTTCGTTTTTTATAATATCCTTTAATAAATCAACATTAAAATTAGCAATCTTCTGCGCTTTCCTTATTAATCCTTTTGAAAGAAATGTGCGACCGCTTTCAATATTATTGCACAATTCAACACAGTAGCCACATTTTGTTAGCAGTTTCACGGCTTTTATACCCACACCTGTATCATTATATTCAGTAAACTCATCTGCAAAAAGATAAACAGTACCATTAGTAAGTTTACTTTTATCTCTTTCCGCAGCGAATTTTTTAAACCATTTTTTAAAAGTTATCTTATACAGAGTAGGGATAGACCGCTTTTGTGCAAATCCCAATATTTTCTTGGCTATAGATGAAAAGAATTTATTTTTAACAAAAAAATTAAATATAAATGGTACAATAGCCCCGAGTTTATTAATACTTGTAATGTAAGCAATTGCCCTTGTACGTATGGAAATACCATTTGCATCATAAAAATGCTGAAGAAATTCTGCTTTATATTTAGTCATGTCCACATTTGAAGGACATTCCGATTTGCAAGCCTTGCAAGAAAGACAAAGCTCCATAACTTCATAAATTTCCTTATTGTTGAAAGGATTTTTTTTAGTTGAATTAGTCAGAAATTCTCTTAAAACATTTGCTCTTGCGCGGGTAGAATGCTTTTCGTCTTTCGTGGCCATATAACTAGGGCACATAGTACCGCCTATTATTTCTGTTTTACGACAATCGGCAGTGCCATTACATTTTTCCACGGCTCTTAGTATCCCATGGTCTTTTGAAAAATCAAAAATTGTTTGTATTTCCGGCTCTGCTTTTCCCTGCTTAAAGCGCAGACTGCTATTCATACGTGGAGTATCTGTGATTTTTTCAGGATTAAAAATCACAAAAGGATCCCATGTTTTTTTAATTTGTTTTAATATTTCATAATTATGATTGCCAATCATTAATGGGATAAACTCTCCTCTAAGCCGTCCATCGCCATGTTCACCGCTTAGCGAACCTTTATATTTTTTTACAAGAAGGGCAGTTTGATATGCTACAGCATGAAAAAGTTCAACATCAGCAGGATCTTTAAGATTTAAAATAGGTCGGATATGCAGTTCACCGGTGGCAATGTGGGCATAATAAACTACACGAAGTCCGTATTTTTCGAGCATTGTATTAAGTTCCTTTATATATTCCGGCAACACTTGCGGACTTACGGCTGTATCTTCAATAACAGGTACAGGCTTTCTGTCGCCTGGCATGTTTGCAAGTACACCAAGCCCTGCTTTTCGCAGCTCCCACACTTTTTTTATATCAGAACCAAAAACCATTGGAAAACTAAAACCATATCCTGCAGAGCGCATATCTTCTTCCATAAGCCGCGCTTTTTCAGTTATTGTTTCTTTAGAATTTTCAGCAAACTCAACAATAAGAATGGCTCCGGGATCACCATTAAGGAAAAACCGATTTTTTTTCTGTACAATATTTAATTTGGTAAGATCCAGAATTTCTTTA
>JAAXXA010000700.1 GCA_013334735.1 Bacteroidota bacterium | reverse complement strand
CTTTGAAATCAATTTATTTTACTGATGCAGATACCGGCTTTGCTACAGGTATGTATATTGATACCTCTAACTTTACCGGCGCCGGAATAATTCTGAAAACTATTGATGCCGGTCAAACATGGCATAATATAAATGATCCGGGCGGTGTGGTTATGTCAAGTATAAATTTTGTTGATTCTCAAATTGGATATGCCACGGGATTCGATGGAGCTACATTAAAAACCACTAATGCCGGCGGCGCTTTTTCAGGTATCTTACCCATAGCCGAAAAAGAAAATAAAATGAATATATACCCTAATCCTGCTTCCGTCATTGTTACTTTGAATATTGACAATATAAATAATGCTGATTTGACACTGAACATTTATAATGTTATTGGTACTTTAGTTAAAACTGAAATTCTGAAACAAAAAAACAGTCAAATTAATATCGGTGATTTAAGTAATGGCGTTTATATGATTTCAATTAAATCAAAAGATTTGAATGAAAACCAAAAACTAATAATTCAAAGGTAGTATAAATATGGAAAAACTTATTGCATGTTGTGGTTTAAATTGCGCTTCTTGTGATGCAAGAATAGCCACTGTAACTAATGATAATGAATTGCTTGCCAAAACAGCAGAAAAGTGGAAAGTACATTATAATGCGCCTGATATTTCAGTTGAAGTGATTAAATGTACCGGATGCCGTGAGCCCGGCGCTAAAATGATACATTGTGAAAAATGCGAAGTAAAAAATTGTGTGAAATCGAAAAACTTTAAAACATGTGCTGATTGCGATATTTTGGAAAATTGCCTGATAGTAGGTAAAATTCACAAATTCGATCCCGGTGCATTAGAAAATCTTAAAGCTTTAAATTAATTGGAAATTCTCATTATTCGAATAAATAATTATATATACTGACAAATAATATTTATTGAAAGCTTAGGTTTGGCGGTTGGATTTCATTGTCAAATCATAGTTCCGGTAAGATTATAAAAATACTGCATCGGTATTAATGCGTTTACAAAAATCCATAACAATGAGAACTATATTGGTATTATTACTTTTTATTTTGTTTGAGAGTATTTCAGTTGCTCAAAATATAATGATCAGTAATCAGGAAGATCCGAACGAACCCTCAATTGTTATTGACCCCAAAAATCCAAATGTATTAGTAGCAGGGTCAAATCTTAATTTATGCTATGTAAGCATCGATACTGGATATACATGGACACAACATACAATTAATTCAACTTATGGAGTGTGGGGCGACCCTGTGTTAGCTGTTGATACAGCAAGTAATTTTTATTATTTCCATTTATCAAATCCAATGACGGGAAATTGGATTGACAGAATTGTTTGTCAAAAATCAAATAGTAATGGAACAACATGGTCAAATGGTTCTTATGCCGGTCTAAATGGTGCGAAAGCGCAAGATAAACAATGGTGCGCTGTTGACAGAACAAATAACAATATTTACTTGACGTGGACACAATTTGATAATTACGGATCCGCTAACCCAAATGACAGCAGTATTATATTATTTTCAAAATCTGTGGATGCAGGGAATACATGGTCAATACCCTTACGAATAAATAAAGTGGCAGGCGATTGTATGGATAGTAGCAATACTGTTGAGGGCGCCGTACCTGCTGTTGGACCTAATGGAGAAATATATGTCGCATGGGCTGGTCCTGAAGGGTTAGTTTTTAATAAGTCCTATGATCAGGGTAGCACATGGCTAAACAATGAAATTATTGTAGATCCTATGCCCGGTGGATGGGATTTTTCCGTTTCAGGAATATACAGGGCTAATGGCTTACCTGTTATAACTTGTGATATCAGTAATAGTCCTGATAGGGGTACAATATACATTAATTGGTCTGACCAAAGAAATGGCGAAGGAAATACCGATATTTGGCTCGTAAAATCTACTGATGGCGGGCAAACATGGTCATCTCCGAAAAAAGTAAATGATGACAATTCCAACAGGCAACAGTTTTTTACCTGGATGACTATTGATCAAACAAATGGATATTTGTATTTTGTTTTTTATGACCGGAGAAATTATACAAATGATTCAACTGATGTATTTGTTGCAGTATCTACAGATGGAGGTAATACTTTCATTAACCGAAAAATAAGTCAGTCTCCATTTTTACCTGATAAAGATATTTTCTTTGG
>JAAXXA010000138.1:6696-7323 GCA_013334735.1 Bacteroidota bacterium | reverse complement strand
GTCTACTTCATTGCTTAAAAATACAAATAGTTTTACAAAGCCAATCTTTGATCTTATAAAGTCACAGATGAAACCTGAAACTATAATTGAAGAAAAAAAGAAAATTTTAGAACAAATTATTCAGCAGTTAAATAAACATGAATACAAACGTAGTATTAATACACCCGAAACTGCTGTTTATAGAGAAGCTGAAAAGATCATTCATAAATTAAGTTTTTTAAAACTATTCACTGAGTGGTCAATGAAACAGGAGGATTCAAAACTATTTAAATATTATCAATTTCTCTAAAATAATGAACAAATTTTATTCAATTAAAGGAATTTCTGATTGTCAGGAGCATAATTATCAATTAAGAAATTTGGGAGAGACAAAACCCGGAATGAGTATAGGTTTTCTTGATAGAGATCCCTTTTCAGGTCGGCATAAATATCATTCAAACACAACATATATAAAGGTGGTGCCAGAAGATTATGATAATTTATTTGCTTTAGAAACCTTTCTTTTTCGCCTTGCTCTTTATTTATGAAATAATCAAAATGATAATCTAAAAACTTTTCTATTTCATAAGGAGGTTTTATATTGAATAAAGTGAAAGAAAATAAATTATCATAATCTTCTGGCACCAC
>JAAXXA010000138.1:0-6686 GCA_013334735.1 Bacteroidota bacterium | reverse complement strand
ATGAAATAGAAAAGTTTTTAGATTATCATTTTGATTATTTCATAAATAAAGAGCAAGGCGAAAAAGAAAGGTTTCTAAAGCAAATCAAGTATGTTATCCTGCCTATTGTTCAAAAGCGAAAGAATAGTGAGGTTTACATTGACTTAATCAATCAGTGGCTTGAAGAAAATGGTATGGATTCAAATATTAAAAACAAAAATAATATGACTATAATAAAAACAGGTAATGTGAATGCCCCAATGCAGATTCAACAAAATGTTAATGGATCTCAACAAACTCAGCAAATCAATTATTCGAAAGAAAACATTACTGAATTGTTCTCACTTTTGAAGAAAGATATTGAACAACTAAACAAGGATTTATCTGATGAGTTTAAAACAGAAATGGATTATGCTATTAAACTACTTAATAAAGGCAAAGATATAAAAAGTCCACTCCTAAATATTGGCTCACTTATAAAATCTATTGGAATAAGTGTTTTCTCAAATATCATTACATCACCTATTTTTGAAATTATGAAACCTTGGTTAGGCTTATAAAGTTAATTTCAACAGCCAAGTTTCATAACATTTTTTTTATTTATAATTTTAAATTATGGCGACCAATAAATATAGCACATCCAAGCAAGAATCAGAGAGCGATATTCTTCCTAATAAATTAGGGCTTTCAACGCTTCATGAAATTGAAAAAGCAGAAATGGAAGGATTCTACGTTGCTTATAAACTTTTATTCGAAGAATTAAATTCAAGAACAAAATTCAATCTTAAATATATTTTTAAGATTCACAAAATAGCCCTTGGACATTTATATACTTTTGCAGGAAAACCTCGCACAGTCAATATGTCGAAAGGTGGATTTTTATTTCCTCCTGCTAAATTCATGAACGAAACGCTTAATCAATTTGAAGCGGATATTTTATTAAAACTTCCAAAAGCTTATGTTTCAAAAGAAGATTTGATAAAGGATATAGCAGTTGTTCACGCAGAATTGTTATTTATTCATCCTTTCAGGGAAGGTAATGGGCGAGCTTCACGCTTGCTTGCTACTTTAATGGCAGCGAAAGCAGGTTATAACCTGGTTGGCCTTGAAAAGTTCAGTAAGGATAATTTTGATAAATATGTAGCAGCCGTTCAGCAGGCTATTGATAAGAAATATGATAAAATGATTTCAATTATTTCTTCACTTTTTTAATTCGGGTCAAAGCATTTTTAAATGCCTCTTTGGCTTCATCGAGAGTGAATCTAATATTTTCCAGTTCAAATGATTTAATTACTCCCTGAAAGATTTCTTCGTCTGTAGGTTTATATATTTTAATAGTTTTAGGCATGATTTAGTTTGTTTATACAAAAATACAAAAATTTTCTTTTCATAAATTATTTACCTGAAAATTTTATATCATTTGCACAAATACTCTGTAATATACCATGTACACAATGTAAAGCACATTTGCAGCTTTAATTTAAAGTTAAAAAGTGTTTGGCTGCAAATAAGCTTTCCATTTCTTACGCACTACATACAGCAACCTATTCTCGGCAAAGAAAAATTCCTTCCCTTCTATAAAAATTTAAACGCTTACCCACTTTCCCACCCAGAAAAAACATTGTAGTTAATTTTAGTGTAACTCCATAATCAAGCTGCTTCTATTACACTTGGGTAGCTCCGCCAGTGCATAATAGCAAGCTCATTTTATGCGGAGTTCAATGGGTTTGTAAAGCTCATCAAAATAATTTATTTTTGTAGCATGTAATAGGAACGGTGCTGTAAATTCCGCCCGCTGCAAAGCGCCCGCCGTTATAGCCAATAATAAAAAATACTCTCGTCCAATCTTTATGATCAAATAGAATGAATAACATCAGGATAGAACAATTTAAAAACGGTCAGGAGATAATGATTCATCAACTGATAAAAAAAGTATATGATGAGTTTGTTTCGATTGATTATTCCGAAGAAGGGAATAAATTTTTTTATGAATGGATACAACCCTCAAGAATTGCTGAAAGACAACGTAATCAAATAAATTTGTGGGTTGCATTCATGGATTTAAAATTAGTAGGAATGATCGAGATTAGAGATAATAAGTTTATTTCACTACTTTTTGTGGATAAAGATTATCAAGGACAAGGCATAGCAAAAAGACTATTTCAAGAATCATTAAAAGAGATAATCCGGAGAGGCTCAAAACCTGACAAATTTTACGTACATGCTTCTCCGTATTCAATTCCAATTTATAAAAAATTAGGTTTCATTGAAACAGATAAAATGCAAGAAGAAAATGGAATTAAATATTTACCGATGATGCTGATATTTAACAAACAGTTTCTACATAGTTAAATTAATTACAAATGTTCCATAATTACGGCTAACGTAATTGCTAATTCGTAATTCGTAATTATTTTTCTACTTACTAGGTTGCGCTTCCTTACAATATTTAGCAATCATATCTTCAGCTTTAGCATATTTAAGCTCTTTGGCTTTAATAAAATCAGCGCATGCATCAGATTTTTGTTTAAGCACAGTTTCAACTATAGCGCGGAAAAAGTATGATGCTCCATCATCAGGTTTCAATTCGATAGCTTTGCTGTAATCGGTTTTTGCGCCTTCGTAATCTTTCTGGGCATATTTTATTTGCGCTCTGTTATTGTATGCTATTATGTAATCTGGTTTTATTCCAATCGCAATATTGTAATCAGCAAGAGCGCCAGTAGTATCATTATTATAAAGTCTTGCCTTGCCTTTTAAATTATACGCTTCATAATAATCTGCTTTTTTCTCAACGGCTAATTTTAAATCTTCTTCTGCACCTTTATAATCTTTATTCATAAATTTCACATTTGCCCTGTCAAAATAACCCTTTTCTGAAGAGGGCTTTAACTGGATAACCATTGTATAGTCAGTTATAGCGCCGGTAATATCCTGTAAATTAACTTTAGTTTGAGCTCTTCCTAAATAGTAATCTGAATTATCAGCTTTATTTTTTATAGCATTATCATAGTCTGCCAATGCTCCCTGATTGTCTTTAGTTCCAATTCTTTTGCAGGTAGCTCTGTAAAAATACGCAACAGCCATATTTGAAGCTACTTCTGATTTTTTTTCAATAGCTTTATCAAAATTGGCAATGGCTTCAGTAAATTCTTTTGATTTGTAATTTTTTAATCCGTTATCATAATAAGTTTTAAAACTGGTAGTGTCTTGCGCAAATACTACATTAGCTATAATAAAAAATGAAAACGCAAAAATTTTGCTTAAAGAAGTGTGTTTCATAAAATTTCAGTTTTAGTTTGACATATAAACTACAAAAATGTAAAAAAGTTTTATAATTAACAAAATTAAAATGCAACTAATTATACTTTGTGTGGGATAAAATGCTTCATAATATAAGTTGGCAGTCAGCAATAAACAATCAGCAAATATTGCCAACTGCCGACTGAGGATTGCCGACTTATAATGCAGAAATTTATCCCGTTTACAGTATAGTATTTAAAGTACAAATATATAAAAGTCCAAGTACTTTAGGCGCTTATTTTATAATTAAACAATAAAAATCCCATCATTCGCGATTTTGCCCAGCTTCACATTTTTAATTTGGTTGATTAGCGAAGGATCAAAGGCGGTTTTTACTTTAATATAATTTTCGGTAAAGCCGTACATTATACCTTTATCATTATCCGATTCGAACAAAACGTATTTTTCTTTTCCGGAGTTTTCGGCATAAAATGTATTTTTCTTTTTTTCGGAAAGAGCAAGCATTTTTTTACTTCTGGCAGTTCTTTCAATATGCGGAACTACTTCATTCATCGTGGCTGCAACAGTATTTTTGCGTTCAGAGTATGTGAAAACGTGTAAATATGATATATCGGAATCTTCAATAAATTTGTAACTGTCTTCAAAATATTCGTCCGTTTCGCCCGGAAATCCTACAATTAAATCAATAGCTATGCAACAGTCGGGCATATATTTTTTTATAAGTTTTATTTTTTCTAAAAATAAAGCAGTGTCGTACTTGCGTTTCATCGAAAGCAAAATCTTATCTGAAGCCGATTGCAGAGGAATGTGAAAGTGCGGCAGAAATTTTTTTGACGATGCGACAAATTCAATAATGTCGTTTGTAAGTAAATCGGGTTCTATAGATGAAATTCGTATCCTTTCAATTCCTTCAATGTTATCAAGCTTTTTTAAAAGATCAATAAATTTTTCACCGTTCTTTCTTCCAAAGTCCCCTACATTAACTCCTGTAAGAATAAGTTCTTTTATCCCGCCCGAAGCTATTTCACGGGCTTTTTCCAAAGTATTTTCAATGGTATCGCTTCTGCTTCTGCCTCTGGCAAAAGGTACGGTGCAATATGAACAAAAATAATCGCATCCGTCCTGAATTTTGAAAAATGAACGGGTTCTGTCGCCACTCGAGTATGAAGAGATAAATTTGTCTTTAAGGTTACTTTCAATATTACTTAAAAATATATTATTGTTTAAGTTATCTAATATTTCAGCTAATGCAAATTTGCCCGATGTACCAAGTATTACATCCGTTTCTTTATCTGATGATAATACTTCCGGTTTTAACTCGGAGTAACAACCTACAGCTGCTATAATAGCATCAGGATTTCTTTTTTTTGCCTGACGAATTGCGGAACGTGATTTTTTTTCTGCTTTTTCAGTAACAACACAGGTGTTTATAACATATATATCAGCTTTTTCTTTGAAATCCACTATTTCAAATTTGTTAACATCAAATTGTCTTGAAATTTGTGATGTTTCAGAGAAATTTAATTTACAGCCAAGAGTATAAAATGCTATTTTTTTCTTTTCGTCCATTGATTGCAAAGGTAAAAAATTTACTTAAAATTGCGTATTTGTTAAAAATCATGTACGTTTGCACACTCAAAAAAAATAAATATATGAAAAAATTAGCAGTTATTGCATTCGGAGGAAATGCACTTCTTAGAGGAGATCAAAAAGGAACTATCAGCGAGCAGGAACAAAATGTTTACGATACTTGCTTAAGCTTGATAGAGCTGATAAAAAACGATTATAATCTGGTAATCACCCATGGTAATGGACCACAGGTAGGCAATATTTTATTACAGAATATTGCAGGGGCAAAACTATATGGTATTCCCGAAATGCCTGTAGATATCTGCGGCGCATTCTCACAAGGATTTATCGGGTATATGATAGAACAACAGTTAAGAAATATTCTTGAAGACAGGGGACTGGACAGAGATGTTATTACTATTGTAACAGAAGTTCTTGTTGATAAAAATGACCCTGCATTTAAAAATCCTACAAAACCTATCGGTCCTTATTATTCAAAAGAAGAAGTTGACAAAATGGCTGCTGAAAGTGATTCCGTATTTGCAGAAGATCCAAAAGGCAGAGGATGGAGAAAGGTTGTAGCTTCACCCAAACCTTTGGTTATTGGAAATAAAACATCAATTGAAAAATTAGCAAGAGATGGACAAATTGTTATCGCTGTTGGCGGTGGTGGAATACCGGTATATTATAAAAGACCTAACTTCCTTGAAGGAATTGATGCCGTAATTGATAAAGATTTGGCTTCTGCATTACTTGCCACACAAATTAATGCTGATGAGTTTTACATTCTTACCGATATTTCAAAAGTTTCTCTTAATTTTAATACACCTCAGGAGATTAAGCTTGATACTATGACTATTGATGAAGCTAAGAAATATCTTAACGAAAAACAATTTACCGAAGGAAGTATGGCTCCTAAAGTAAGAGCTGCTATACAATTTGTTGAAAATGGAGGTAAATGCACAATTATTACCGAAGCTAAACAACTTGGTAATCAAGGTTGCGGAACACAAATAATTCAAAATTAATATTTCGTAATACGTAATTCGTAATTTTTATAAATTTGTTCTTTCTTTCAAACTGTTTTGAATTTATAGATTTTTTTTATCACAGCAATTATCAATGGATTGCTTCGCTGCGCTCGCAATGACGGAAAGGACTGTCGTCATTGCGAATCCGATGAAAGAGGATGAAGCAATCTGAAAAATTACTAAACTGTTAATTCAATAAATTGTTTAATTAAATATATAAAACTATGATTTGTCCAAAATGCGCAACACCTATCAAAGAAGGAGCTAAATTCTGTCACGTTTGTGGTTTTAATATAGCTGAAATGCCTGCCGATCCTACTCCTCAACAACAGCCTCCTCAACAACAAAATTTTAATCCTAATTATGATCAGGGAGTTAATTATAACCAACCACCTGTAGTTAATGGGTTTGATATTACCAAAATACCTTTAAAAGATTGGATATATGCAGGTATTGCTTTTTTGGGTTTAATAAGTACATTTTTACCTTGGGTTAATGTAAGTACTGCTTATATGGGCTTTGGCGGAAGTGTTTCCGCTAATGGACTTAATTCAATATTTGGTATTCTTGCTTTGATGGGTTTTTTTGCTGTTGCAGCTCTTACTATTTTTGGTCAGCTTATTGGCTTAACCGAAAAACTATGTAACCAAATAACTTCGTTTACAAGCATTGGTATTGCAGCATCCTGTTTGATTTTTTTTATAACAATTTTTACTTCAGGGCAACAGGCTATCTTGTACATTCAAGTATCTACTACCCCGGGCTTTGGTTTAATTTTAGCATTATTAGCTTCTATTGCCCTAATTCTAATAGGTTTTAAAGTTATAAAGTTAAAATAAATTT
>JAAXXA010000699.1 GCA_013334735.1 Bacteroidota bacterium | reverse complement strand
TTACAAAATTGGCATTTGTAAACTGTCATATACTATAATTTTTGCCGCGTTTCGAATATCAGCCGCTTCAGTTGGGCTAAGAGTATAATTATAAGTAATGAGTGCCGGGTTTTTATGAAACAAGGCAGTATAAAAACAGCATGCAGCTACATAAGTTCCGGCAACAGAAGGATGGCTTCCATCAGACTGATACAAAACTATGCCGGGATAATGTTGCCTGACATATCTCCACACAGCGCCCACAGGAGAAACCCCTGCATTATTATATAAAGCAATTTCCATGTAACGCAAGTGTAACAAACTATCCATCCCTTCATAAGTGCTAACCGGGGGCCAGGAAGGAGCATCTCCATTCTGTCTGCCCCATGTCATATAGAACATTGTTCGGGCGCAGGGATTATATTGATTTATTAAATTGCACAGTTCATGAGAACCGTTGAAAAACTGTGAATAGTCTTCCATTGCCGGCAACTGGCTTTGTTCTTGAAGTATAACATAATCCCATCCTTTAGCCATAATTTTATTTCTCGAAGTATTGTCAGCAAAATGTTGTTCTAATGTACAACCACCGGGAGTATTACTGTCAAAAATTAAAGTGTCGCCCATCGAAGTCGCCACATCTGCAACCATTTGAGGTAAATTATTTACATAAGTATAACTATTTCCTAAAAACAATACCTTTTTTGAAAGATGTTGAGCTTGTGCATTTAAAAATGTAAAGTTGAAAGTTAACAAGGCAAATGCAATATCTCTTAATACTTTGTTTAATTCAATTGATTTTTGATTCTTCATAAATTTTCGTTTAATTTTCGTTTAAAGCTTCAAATATTTTATAATACAGATAATTCTTTTATTACCTTAACTTTTAAAACACACTTCAGTCTCTCAGACATCGGAGAGATAATCCGTAAGCCTTATTAAGGACGTTGTTAATTAAGCTATTGCCACTGTAAAAGTACAGGTACCAACCGGAGGTAGCGTTGCTATGCGTACTACTCCAATAACTACCATAGGTACCGCGATCGTATAGTGTACCACTACTATTACCCAAGCATCCTGCAGCATGGAGATACAATGGAGCCGCCCATTCTGGATGCGCGCCACCAATGCCAGTCCATGGACCGCCATTAGTATTGGCACTATTCCATTCCGTAGAAGTAGGGATACGCCAACCTGCTCCAAGTTCTATAGCGCAAGGATCGTTACCTGGAAACCAGTCGCTGGTTTCGCTAATAGAAGTAACAGTCCATGCAGGATATAGAGTTGAAACTTTATATCCCTGCTTTCGATTAAACTGCCAATACCAACCAGCGGCTGCATCAGTGGCATCAGTAGCTGAAGTTGCCTGATTTGTAGCGCCAAGGTTTTGGGTTATCCAACATTTGGCAGTTCCTGTGATTGTAGTTGAAATAGTGCCGTATTTTACTAATTTATTTTCGGGTGCTACAGCACCTAACCTGTGGTCAACAGTAAAGGTAGAAGGACAAACAAAAACATTTACTGCATTTATTACATAAGGGTTACCTGTTGTTCCTGTTCCTGTAACGTTTATGTTTGTTCCGGCTGTTATATGGGTTTCTGAACCATCAGATGCGGCAGGTATTGTTGGTTTGTTTAATATTTGTGCATCTCCACTTGTAGCGTTCCAATCAGCATTTACATTAACTTCGGCTCCTGTGGAAATACCATCCAATTTTGTTTTGTCGGCAGCACTCATACTACCCGCATCACTAGTGGTAGCTATTTCAATTGAAACAACAGGTGTAGAGCCACCACTAGATACTATAGGGTATGTTCCCGAAACATTTGTAACAGCACCGGTAGAAAGAGCTGTCCATTTGTTGTCAATGCTCCAGTAGTAGAAACCTACTCCACTACCTCCCGATGGTGCAGTATTGCTATACACTAATAAGCTGGTAACAGGAGTACCCGCAAGCGAATAAGTGCCAACAGCAGTTAAACTTACCCGAGGAATTAATATTCCTTGGTTATCGGCACCTTCGCCCACTTCCAAAAGGGCAGCGTCTTTGGCTGTATTGCCGGTAACATTGATGCGGCGCACATAAACGCGTCTCCCCGGATCGATGAATACCGTGAAGGCAACTTCGCGCTTGGCCTTGTCGATTTCCGGCGCCGCATTGACATTGGCGAAGGCATAGCCCTCCTTGCCCAAGC
>JAAXXA010000698.1 GCA_013334735.1 Bacteroidota bacterium | reverse complement strand
AATTTACACCATAAAAAAAGCTGTCCTTAATAGACAGCTTTTTTTATAATTCCATAACCCTTATCAGCTTTTGCCTTGTCCCTTATGCCTTATCAACTTTTCACTATTCACTATTCACTTTTCACTATTCACTTTTCACTATTCACTTTTCACTTTTCACTTTTCACTATTCACTTTTCACTATTCACTTTTCACTATTCACTTTTCACTTACTTAGCATAACTTACAGCCCTTGTTTCTCTTATAACAGTAATCTTTATTTGTCCGGGATAGGTCATTTCAGTTTGGATTTTTTTAGATAAATCATAAGCAAGGTCGTTAGATTCCTGATCTGTAACTTTTTCAGCGCCAACAATAACCCTTAATTCTCTTCCTGCCTGAATTGCATAAGTTTTCACAACTCCGGGGTACGAAAGCGCAATTTGTTCTAAATCTTTCAAACGTTTTATATATGCTTCCACAACTTCGCGACGTGCACCCGGGCGCGCACCCGAAATAGCATCACAAACCTGAACAATAGGTGAAATAAGACTGTCCATTTCCATTTCATCATGATGTGATCCTATTGCATTACATATTTCAATATTTTCTTTGCATTTTTCGGCCATTTTCATACCTAGTAAAGCATGTGGTAAGTCAGGCTCATTATCAGGTACTTTTCCAATATCATGTAATAATCCCGCTCTTTTGGCTATTTTGGGGTTTAAGCCAAGTTCAGCAGCCATTGTAGCGCACAAATTAGCAACTTCTTTGCTATGTTGTAAAAGGTTTTGACCATAAGATGAACGATATTTCATTCGTCCTATCATTCTTATCAATTCGTGATGCATCCCAAGAATACCTAAATCTATGGTTGTGCGTTTACCAATTTCAACAATTTCCTGTTCAATCTGTTTTTTTGTTTTTGCCACAACTTCTTCAATGCGTGCTGGGTGTATGCGTCCATCAGTAACTAATTTATGTAAAGACAAACGAGCAATTTCCCTTCTTACAGGATCAAAACCGGATAGTAATATAGCATCAGGAGTATCGTCAACAATTATTTCAATACCTGTTGCTGCTTCAAGTGCGCGTATATTTCTACCTTCCCTGCCAATAATTCGTCCTTTAATTTCATCGTTTTCGATATTGAATACTGATACTGAATTTTCCACAGCATGTTCGGTAGCAGTACGTTGAATCGTTTCAATGACAATTTTTTTAGCTTCCATATTAGCTGTCATCTTGGCTTCTTCCATCGTATCTTTAATATACGTAAGAGCTTCTGTTTTTGCTTCTCCCCTTAACGATTCAATGATTTGAGCTTTAGCCTCAGCTCCCGACAAACCGGATATTGCTTCCAACTGCTCTATTTGCTGTTTACGAGCTTTATCTAAATCTAACTGTTTTTTTGTAACAAGCTCAAGTTGTACATTCAAATTATCTTTTAAAGTACTTAGCTCTTTTTGCTTACGTTGAACCTCTTCTAATTTCTGTGATATTGAAGATTCTTTTTGTTTGGCTCTGTTTTCCATCGCGATAATGCTCGCGTTTTTTTCGTTGATAAGTTTTTCATGTTCAGTTTTTAACTGCAAAAACTTTTCTTTAGCCTGTAATATTTTGTCTCTTTTTATTACCTCTGCTTCAGCTTGCGCTTCTTTAATTATATGCTGATTTTTGTTTTCAATTGATTTTTTGATCAATAAATTTGTAATCAGATAACCTAAAAACACAGATACTAAAGCGGTAATGGCGATTGTAATAATTACGTTCATTTCCTTTTTATCTTTTTTAATTAATACTATAAAAAAACCCGCGAATAATTCAGTAGGTTTATAAAACCTCTGAAGATATATTTTAGAACCGCCGGATTCTTCAAACGTCCACTGTTCCTATTAAAAGGAATTCCGAAAATTCGGAATGAGGCCTGTTTTGGAAACCCTGAGCTTTGCTCTAAAGTTGAAATTTGTTAAGTTTTACAAACGTGTGCTGAATTACCGCGGGTATGTCTTTCGACTTTTTACAAAGAACGTGTCAAACTTTATTTAAACAACCTTCCAAAATTTCATCTAATTCTGTAAGTTTTTCAATAACCAGATGCTCGCTATTTTTTGCTGAATTTTCATAATTTACTGCATACGAGGCAAATTGCAATGATATCATCGCCAATAAATCCTGTTTATCTTTATACGCGTAA
>JAAXXA010000137.1:2335-7346 GCA_013334735.1 Bacteroidota bacterium | reverse complement strand
CCCACAAGCCATATTTATTTCTTGATATAACAAGAAATTTATTTTTTAAAGAAAACTTTTTTTTATATTTTTTTGTTGAAGGAATTGATGCTTTTTGCTTAATGTGTTTTGAAAAATAGAATTTAATAAAAGGCCAAAATTTTCTGAATAATTTAAGAATTATAGTGCTTAGATAAAAAAAGAAAATAACTCCCAATAAGCCGCCTATAGAGGTAAATAAGATTGTTTGAAAATAAGAAAACCCAAGTTTAAATGATAAAAGAGGAGCAAATAAAAATTTAACTCCACTCATTAACAGAACTTCTATGAGTTTAAAAATATGACCACTTTTCAGAAAAATAAATAACATAATATTAAAATTCTAAACAAATATAACGAATAAAAGTAATGCAATTATAATAACGAATATATTTAACACATATTTAACAATAAAGAAACTATTTTGAATTTATATTTTATTCGGGTTTTATTATTAATCATAATAGTCACTCAGAGCCGTCCCCCATCCTGAGGAGCGCAGCGTCTCGAAGGACGGGACGTGTCAAAGAGTGGCTATTCGGTCGACTTCAACACGATTCTCCCTCAACTAATGTTTCTGGAGAATCGGCTCAGCCTGACCTCATAAGGCTGTCTTTAAAAATTCAAAACAGTTTCTAAGCAAAAAAAGATATAACCTGATTAATTAGTTATAATTTTTTTTTTATATGTTTATAATCCCCCATTAGCGGGTGTTATGCTATGTACACAAATTTTTATAATATTTCAAAAACACTTGATAGTTTTGCCATTTCGAGTGCTAACGAGAAATCTATTATGTGTTACGCATTAGATTTCTCCCGGAGTTTATCCCGACAAATGACGGGAGTCGAAATGACAATAAATGGAATTTAAGAGAAATTGATGAATTATTCAAGGTAAGTGGCTTAAAAAATAAGTTTTAAAGTTCAATACGACTATAATTTATTGCCGTAAGCAAGATCGCCAGCATCGCCAAGACCCGGAACGATATATGATTGAGCGGTTAATTCATCATCAATAGCTGCAACCCACAAAGTAAATTCATTTTCCGAAATATTTCTTTTCAAATATTCCACGCCCTGAACACTTGCAATAACTGCAATAATATGAGTGTGTTTAGGTTTGCCGCTATTTAATAGTTGTTTGTATGTTAAGTTCATCGAGGCGCCAGTAGCAAGCATAGGATCCGAAAGTATTAACACTTTATTTTCTAAACTAGGGCTGGAAGTATATTCAATTTGAATGTCGAATTTACCACTTTTATGATGACGGCGATACGCAGAAACAAAAGCATTCTGAGCTTTATCGAAAAAATTAAGTACGCCATTGTGTAATGGCAAGCCAGCTCTGAGTATTGTGGCTAATACAGGTTGATCGCTAAGCACAGGAACTTCAGCAGATCCAAGAGATGTTATAACTTCGCGGGGAGTATATTCAAGGTTTTTACTAATTTCATAAGCAAAAATTCCACCTATACGTTCCATGTTAATTCTGAATCTAAGAGGATCTTTTTGTATTTCAGCATCTCTTATTTCTGCGACATATTCGAGAAGAATTGAGTTTTGACTTCCTAAGTTATGAATCATAGAAGAGTTTGTATTTAAAATGTGTTATTAATAATAATTTATGATTTAAGAATTAAGATTTATGATTTAAAATCTGATATTCAATTTAAAATGTTAAATCAAAAATCTAAAATAATTTAAAATTTGACATTATATACTATGCGTGGTATCAATTTGCACATTTTGGTTTCGGGGAAAAGGTATATGGTATAATGCGCTATACCTATACGCCTTATACCTAATACCTTATTGCAATCATTAAATGCGTCAATTGATCCCGTTTGCAGTATAAACATACACTAATAATAAGATTTTATCGGATTAATTTTCTCAACCACTTTATAAAAGTAATAATTTTTGACAACATCCAATGCATTTCATTTTTTTTATATTGTAAATATGTGCATTCTTTTGTTCCAAAACTCTTGTAATACCTTGCTAAATTAGTATTATTTGAACCTTCAAAATCGAGGGTGAGATTACGTTGTGAATTTTCTTTAATAAATTTGTCTATAAGGAACGACATTGCTCCGTTTGCCTTACCTTCGTTTGTTGTAGCCGAAAAAAGAAAAATAACTTTTTTATTGCTTTCAACGAAAACAGCGCCGGCGCACAAATTGTTTTTTTTTGTAAACACTCCCCATACGTAAGCTAATCTATTGTTGAGGCAAATTTGGACAATTTTTTTTAAAATGTTATAATCATTTTTACCAAGAGTTTTAATGTTTTTTCCCTTATTATTTTTAAAAATTTCAATAATTTGAGTTATATCAACTTTTTTTGAAATAGAAAGCTCTGAATTCAATGCCTGCTTTATATTTCTTTTAATATTGTTAGAGTAATTTTTATAAATATTTTCGTAAGGTGAAATAAGATCAAGCTCGTGAGTTAAATTATTTTTTAAAATGTGCTTGTTGCCGTCAAGCTTGTTAAAAAGATTCAAATTAATTTCCGCGAATTTAAATTTACCAGGTATTTTACTGATAAATTCTTCTGTAATTTCTTCGTTTAATTTAATTTTGGAGAAAATTCCAAGCTGCTGACTGAATGGAGGCTGAAAGAGATAACAAATACCTGCTTTTTTCCCGGCAGTAAGAGGAAATACTCTTAAATAATCATCTTCCACAAGAGCTTCCCACTGTGGACAAACAATATCAAGGTACCATGAATAAGCATAAATGTTTCCATTAAAAGAATTATTTATACATTCATCCCATTTAATCTTGTTAATTTCTTTATTTAAAAGGTGGTTTATCAATACAAATATAACTTTACAACATTATAAACTTTGTAACTTTATAAACTTTACACTAACTAAGGCAATGCAAGTTTAATCATTTCTTCGTAAACTTTATGCCATCCAATCCATCTTTTTTGATTACTTAAAGATTCGTTATGCCAAAGGCTGATAAAAGTGCCGTTAACAGCTTTTATTTCATCAATTATAGGTTTAATATGTTTTATTGCATCTAAGGCTGAAATATTGTGATAATCACGCAAAGTGCCTTCCATCAGCGCAAATGGAAATAGTTTTAAGTTTGTTTCCGTTTCTAAATCAATATCATAAAAATGAAATGGGTCGCAAATACCTGCGCGAAATCCCGTTTCAGCAGCATATCCCATAGAATAATCTTCCAGAATGTCAGCTTCAATAAGGTTTCGGTATGTACAAGGGAATGATAATTTTAAAAAATGCTGTCTGCTTCGTGTTACTTCTCTGTTCAACACATTTGAAAGAAGCTGAATTTCTTTAAATAATTTTTTAGGTGCTTTGTTGGAAGCAAAAGATGGATGAATACCTACTTCCGCGTAGTCGGCAATAGATTTAATCAATGACTGAAAGCCTTTGTTGAACACATGAATATTTTTGTCATATTGCGCATATTGCGCAAAAAGAATAAAATAAATTGGTTTCAGATTATATTTTTGATGAAGATCAAATTGAAAATCAAAAGTGTCGAAAGGATCATTATTTAAACCCGAAAGCACTTTTGTTCTTTCTGCGATTTCCGGAAAATCAAGCGCGAAAAGCGATTTCAGGTACCCCATTACCGACCTTACAAATCCCTTTTGTCTGTATGCCCATGCGCTATCAATATCAATAGTGGGAATAAAACTATATTTTCTTTTTGGAAAAATAAAGTTTGGATATCTCCTGATTATAAACCCTGCAATAGTTTCAGCCCAGATGTTAACTACAGGCTTTTTTAAAAAACCCATCCTTAAAGCCATACTTTCCGATGAATTAAACCTGTCATATTTATCTCTTTTGTATGGAAGATATTCTTCGTAACGGGTTGTAAGGTAAAAGGCTGCGGCAAAAGGATCAAAAGGAAGTAAGGAGTTTTTAAAACCTGCAAACGGGCATTTAATTCCATCGAAAGAAACAAAACTTATATCTTGTTGTTTTATTCCTGTTTCAAAAAGTAAATTATGCGCGAAAAAAAACAATTCATCTCCTAAAGCATTATATGAATAATTGATCTTAGGTCCTTCATAAGAGCGAAATTCAGAGGTTTTGTTGGTGATATTGAATTTTACATGGAGTAAATCACGAAAAATCAGATTGAAAATAAATCTGATCCTGTTTGTGATTTTAGGTGTGTATATGAGGATCATATAGTTTTATTAAAAGTATGAAAAATTTGTTTGCAAATTTGTTCGGCTGCATTACCATTTCCAAAAACTGATGGAAAAATATCCGGTTTTAATGTTTTATATTTGTTAAAAGCATCAATTATTCTTTTCTCGTCGGCATCGCAAATTGTAGCAGCGCCAGCTTCTACAATCTCTACCCACTCGGTTTCGGAACGCATAATAATACAGGGCTTTTTATAAAAAAAGGCTTCTTTCTGCACACCTCCCGAATCGGTGAATATCATAAAAGCATTTGATTCCAGCGAAATCATATCGAAAAATGAAATTGGTTGTATTAATTTTATCAAAGTGTTTGAAAAGACCAAATTGTAAAGAGTTTTTTCAATATTTGAAGGGAGCATTTTTTTTGTTCGCGGATGAAGAGGAATTACAAAATTTATATTGTTCTCAACTGATATTTTTTGAATTGCATTAAATATTGCGTTTAACCTTGAAGGATCATCAGTATTGTTATCTCTATGGATTGTTGCAAGTATGAAATTATTTTTTTTAAGTTTTAAATCGTTAATGACTGTGGAAATATTTTTTGCTTTTTCTTCAAAAAACATAGAATTGTCGTACATAACATCTCCGCTATGAAAAACTCCTGCATTATCAATATTGAAAGGGGTTTTGTCTCCTTTTATTCCTTCATTATAAAGATTCTGAACGCCTGTATTGGTAGGCGAAAACAGCAATGTTGAAATATGATCAGCTACAACCCTGTTAATTTCTTCGGGCATTTTTCTGTTAAAAGAACGTAATCCAGCTTCTATATGGGCGACAGGTAT
>JAAXXA010000137.1:0-2325 GCA_013334735.1 Bacteroidota bacterium | reverse complement strand
AGCTGCTACTGCTCCGGCTAAAGTAGAATTTGTATCTCCGTAAATAATAACAACATCCGGTTTTTCTTTTATTAAAATTTCTTCTATTCCTATCAGCATTTTTGCCGTTTGGCTCGCGTGTGATGATGAGCCAACATTCAGATTATATTTGAATGGAGGGATATCCATTTCACGAAAAAAAACATCCGACATGTTTTCATCATAATGCTGCCCCGTGTGAATGGTGATTTCCTGAATTTCGTTCTGATAATATTTTTTAATACATCTGCTTATGGCAGCGGCTTTGATTATTTGCGGTCGTGCGCCTATTATGGTTATGGCTTTTATCATTTAATTGTTTTTATTTTTTTGCAGAGTTGCTAACTCAATTAGTGTCTGTCTGTAATATCAATGATTTTTGAAATAATTTAAGTTCGCCGAGGCGAATTAGAATTAAGAATTATGATTTAAAAGCTGATTTTCAATCTCAAATCAAATTCGCCTCGGCGAACTCAAATCAAAAATAATATTTATACTTAACATTACGGACAGATTTTAATTAGGATCTGGCTATTATATCTTTTATGCTTTTTAAATAATTCTCCGGAGTCATTATAGGCAGTTCACTTTTTTTATAGTCCTTGATATTCCTGGTAATTATTACATTAATTTTATCTTTCTGATACGCGGAAAAATATTGTAGCGCATCCTCAAAGTCTTTAAATTCAGAATATAGAGCTAATTCTATAGATTTAGAATTTACACTTAATATATCTGAAATTATAGCTAATTTTCTAAGATTTTCAATAACAGTTTCATGCGATCCAATTTGTCTTAATATATAATAACAGTTACTAAAACTTAAAGAAGTTACAAAAATTTTGATTTTTTTATTCTCTGCCAAAGATAATATTTTAGCAGAGTCATGGAAGAATGGCTTTCTTTCTAAAAAAAAGTCAAGTATTACATCTGTGTCAATGAGCGCTTGTGTCATTTCGAATATTTCTTATTAAGCCCGTCAACTAAAGCTTTCTTATAATTATAATCTTTAGGAACTTTAAAACTTCCCATCATTGACTTTACCATTGGTGTTATTTCATCAATATTTTCCTTTTCTTTGGAGGAAACAATATATTTAAGGTAATTTTCTATTAAATCGGAAAGGCTTCTTCTTCTTTTTCTTGCATAATCTTTAGCTTTCTCAATTACGTCTTTTTCAATAGTTAATGTTAATTTGGTGTCCATAATAAGATATTTTAATTTTTACAAAGATAATATACACGTGCATATTATCCAAATATAATACGTGATATTTTTTATTTTGCTTACATAATTACATCTGCCATCACACATCATACATCAGCCATAATATCACATCATCCCTTCATCAGCAAGGCTAAAATACTTGTCATCGCCTATAATAATATGGTCGTGTATGGAAATATCCAGCAAAGCACCGCCTTCTTTCATTTTTTTAGTAAGTTTTATATCTGCTTCGCTTGGTTTTACATTTCCTGAAGGATGGTTATGGCATAGAATGATTCCGGAGGCATTTTCTTCTATCGCTTTTTTAAATATTTTTCCCGGATCGGCAACTGTTCCACTTGTACCGCCTATGCTTATTGGATATTTTCCTAAAACCATATTTGCCTTGTTCATCAGCAATATCCAAAATTGTTCATAATGTACTTCGGACAATAGCGGTTTTAATATTTCGAAAGCATCTCTGCTAGAGGTAATCTGCTTTTTCTTATTTGCTTCAATACCGCGTCTCCTATTACCTATTTCTAAGGCTGCGATAATGCTGATTGCTTTTGCTTCGCCTATTCCTCTGAATTTTTTTAAATCTTTTACTGAAAGTCGGGATAATTCAGCCAAATTATCCTGTGATTGTTTTAAAATTCTTTTGGCAAGATCAACGGCAGTTTCTACAGTGGAGCCGCTTCCTATAAGTATTGCAATAAGCTCGGCATCGCTCAGGGCGCTAATTCCTTTAAGCATAAGCTTTTCGCGGGGGCGGTCGTCTTCAGCCCAATATTTTATTGTGTTAGGATTTTCCATATAAAAGTAAATATTGAAACGAATGTACTAATTTTATATTAAGAATAACAAAACAATGATATTTTTTGAATAAGGGCAGATACCTTGAAGATTTTATTACACTATTGTCCGACAAAAATTAACCTATATGCCTATGATTATTGATTTTGCTGATATTTTGCAACAGGTCGCCCCGATGGGGCTATTATTTAATTAAACAATATATTTTTTATAAACAGATTGTCCCTCTGGGACAAAAACTTTCAAAACTCCGTAGGAGTTAGCTGTTTATAAAATCAATAATAT
>JAAXXA010000697.1 GCA_013334735.1 Bacteroidota bacterium | reverse complement strand
GAATATACACTTTTAATAATTTCCTCAAGCTCATCTGACAATGCGTTATTAGATGCAACTATTTGTTTACCGAAAAGGTAATCATCATTACCGTTAAAATCATAAACTTTGCCACCTGCTTGTTGAACAATAAATGAACCGGCAGCAACATCCCATGGATTAAGACCATATTCAAAGAATCCTTCGAGTCGTCCGCAGGCAACGTAAACTAAATCAACAGCGGCAGAGCCAAAACGACGTAAACCATGTGAATTTTTAAGGAAATAAACGAATAACTCCATAAATTTATCAAGATAAACATAGTCGTGATAAGGGAAACCTGTTGCCAATAAAGCGCCCTCTACCTTATCAATAACGGAAACTTTTATTATTTCACCATTCAAAAAAGCAGAACTACCTTCACAAGCGTAGAAACATTCATCAAGATTAATTTCATATACTACCCCTAAAATAATTTTATTTTCCTTCATCAGGGCAATACTAATTGAATAGCATGGTATTCCATGAATAAAGTTAGTAGTTCCATCAAGCGGGTCAACAATCCAATTATAAATCTCTCCTCTTTTTGTTATAGTTTTTTCTTCTGCAATATATCCTGCTTCAGGTAATATTTCCTGAAGTTTCAGAATTATTTTTTTTTCAGAGTTTTTGTCAACATAAGTAACAAAGTCATGCAAACCCTTAGTTTCAATATCTTCAATTTTCAAACTTTTTATTTCATTTTTAATAAAAGTTCCGGTTTCTCTGGTAAGGGTACATACTTCTTCGCAAATAAATTTTAAATCCATAAATTAAATATTATTTCAATAATGTTTGGCTAAAATAGAACATTGATGGCAAATATGTTTCTGACTAATAATAATTTTATCCTCGAATATCAGTTATATCCGCATTATCCGCGTTGCTATTATTTTTTTTCTTTTTATTCAGTATATAAATTAATAAAACAACACCTGCAAAAAATAATATTGCTGAAATAATTTCAGCCTGAGTAACACCTTTTCCGAAAATATGATATTTATTATTAACCCGAATTTTTTCGATAAAAAACCTTTCAACGCCGTTCATCATAAGGAAAATTGCAAACATCACTCCTGTTGTTGTTATTTTTTTTCGGATACTCCACAAAATAATAAAAAATAATGTACAGATAATTGTTTCGTATATAGGAGTTGGAAAAACAGGAGGATCAAGCATAAAACAATGTTTACCAACACAGCCGGGGATAGCAATACCTTCACTAAGAACATTATGAGGATAATTATAAGCCCAAAGCCAGTCGGGCAAAAAGGCAAGCCAGTCGGGCTTAATCATAGTATTTACAATTCCCCAGTCGCCATCACCTGCAACCTGACAACCAATACGCCCGATAGCATAACCTAATATCAACGAAGGCGCTGCAATATCTGCTATGACAAGAGGGGGAATATTTTTTTTCTTTGTATAAATTATAATAACAATAGCGGCAATAATAAAACCTCCATAAAAAGTTAAACCACTAAATGAAAACAAAGAGCCAAAAGGATCTGATATAAAATCATCAATGTTTTCGAGGCTATTAAAAATTTTAGATCCGATTATACCAAACACAGCTGCATACATTATAATATTACCGGTAAGTTCAAAAGGATGAACAATTACTTCATCCCAATAAGGTTTTTCTAATTTTTGTTTTTGTTTTTCTCTATATCTCAAATATGCTGTAATAAAAGCTCCAATAATACCGCCATAAATATTGCCTTCAGATGAAAAAATAAAAGTTTGCGGGTTTGAAGCAAAATAAGTGTAATTAAACACAATTTCGAGTAATTTATAACCTAATACAAAGCCAAGCAATGCCATAATTAATAATTCACTGGCAGATGCAGGCTTACCGATCAATATTTTTTTCTTTACGACTGAAATTACACCTAAATTTTCTTTTCTTTTAAGTTCCTCCATAATCAGAAAAGCCGAAATGATGAAAGAAATCGCTACAAACAATCCAAAGCTTTGAATAGGCAGAGGAATATAAATGCCAAAAATATCTTTAATAAGGTCTGAAACGGTTGGATACATGTTGGTTAATGGTTAATGGTTAATGGTTAATGGTTAATGGTTAATGGTTAATGGTTAATGGTTAATGGTTAATGGTTAATGGTTAATGGTTAATGGTTAATGGTTAATGGTTAATGGTTAATGG
>JAAXXA010000696.1 GCA_013334735.1 Bacteroidota bacterium | reverse complement strand
CAGACAAGTTTTTTCCCCTTCAGAGAGAAACTGTTTTTTGGTTTGTAAAATTCCTAATCGTGAAACACCTGATTTTGCGAGATTTTTTTCATTTATTTTTAAAATATTTTTTGAATAATTATAAGCGTCATCCGAAATAAAATATACAAAATCCAACTTTTTAAACAAGAAATTTTTGAAAGGAATATAATTTAATAGAGACCTGTAAAAATACAAATCATACGAATGCACCCTGGCAAACACTTTAGCCTTTGGATAATATTTTTTTAATAAACTTACACCAATAGAGTTATCATTGAACCAATAAGAATATGCAAAAATATCTTCCTGTTCAAATGAATTATTTTTAATATAGTTATTTATATGCTTTGCCAGTTTATTTCCGTATAACAATGAAAAGATAATTGTTTTAACAGTTAACCATTTTGGAAATTTATGATATTTAAAAAGTAAATAAAATATTTCCTGCCACAAAGTACATGTAAATAATAAATTTAAAGATTTGAAAATTTCATTTTTGGTAAGGCTGTATGGGAATTTTTCTACTTTAACATTTTCAGGAAATAACACCGGATGCAAATTCAGAAGTCCATTAGAAATAATATATATTTCATCAAATGTTTTTGACAAATAATTAATTTCCGTTTCAATAAAAGACTCACCTTTTCCATAAGGGTAGGATGTTGTAATAAAAAATAAAATCTTTTTTTTACTCATAATATTTACAAAATATTAAAATTTTATTGACCGGAAACAGATTCGTAATTAAGCATTTTAACTATTGCTTTTTCTAATAAATCTTTTGATACAGTATAACTTCCCTGAATATTTTTCTCGTTTAAAGTCATACAACTTCCCAAAACTACATCATAATAAAATCCAAAAGTATTTGCCAGCCAATAATATTGACACGAAATTCTGCCCTGTGGCATAATTTCTAATAATGCCGGATTGTTCTGATATGCAAATATAATATTGGTTTCGGCAGCGCCATGCGGCGAAACTAAATATTTCATATTTGAGAATATTTTAATTTGCTCTTCAGATGATAAACTATCAGTGTCAACAATTTGAAAATTATACTTTTTGATAATAGGTTCTAATTCTTGAAAATTTGAAATATATCGTCCTGCTTTTATTGATCTGTTAAGAAATACCCGGGAGTAATTTTGAGAATTATTTTTTTGAATATTATAAAGAGATAAAGTTTTTTTCCATAAGATTACTTCATAAGGCATTGGACGTGCGATATAAGTAATTTTTGATTTTATTATTTCGCCTTTATTTTGAATAATCCAATTATAATTTTTCAAAATAGAATTTTTGTATAAATATTGAAAATAACCGGAGTTAAAGGTTTTATTTCCAATAATAAGAGCAATGTTCTTATCAATATTATACTTATCTAATAACCATATTTTGTTAATAACATCCGAATAAAAATGAAAATAGTTTGAACTAATATCTCCATCAAAAATAAATGCGCTTTCAAAATATAAATATTTTTTCTTAAAAATTTTATTCTTGAGATATTTATAAACAGACGGTATAAGTTCAGGGTAAAAAACAGATTTAGCAATAATTTTATTAAAATCTATTATTGTATAAGCATATTGTGGTTCAATTATGCAAGGTTTATTTAATTTAAGTACATACTCTTTGTGATCATGCTCAAATTTGTTACAATGATCTTTATAATTTTTATTTATTAAATCATTATCAAATTGAGGAGTCAAATTTTTGAAAGGGAAATGCGAAAAATTATGAATCGTTTGTAAATCCGGATGATTAGTTATAATTTTCCAAAAAGCGCGATTAATAAAGGTTTTTATTTTATTTAGGGGAAAAATACTCATTATTTATTTAGCTAAATCAGTTTCTTTGGTTGCCTTATAAATCAAGCTCGTTTTGCCAAATCTACGCGGGCTAATCAAAATTAAATGATTATCCGTACCACCTGAGACCAGTTCGAAGCCGTATTTCAACAAGCCTTCGGCCAGGGCCTTGGCATTCTTCACGATTTGTGCAGCGTAAACTTTGAACTCCGGACGAAGTGCCTCGGCGAAAGTCACGGCCTTGGCGGCGGTGATGTGATCATGCGGCCCGCCTTGCATACCGGGGAAGACTGAACGGTTGATATCCTTCGCGAACTTTTCTTTGCACATAATAATGGCGCCACGCGG
>JAAXXA010000695.1 GCA_013334735.1 Bacteroidota bacterium | reverse complement strand
CACTTATGCCTTGTGCTTTATGTCTTTTTTTTACTTTTCACTTTTCACTCTTTACTTTTCAATCCTTTTCACAGGGTGCAGCCATCAACTCTACCGGCGCTGCCGCAGAAAACTCGGCGATGCTTGATATAAGCTCCACTAATCAGGGAATACGAATACCAAGGGTGAAATTATTAAGTACAACGGATATTACAACCATACAAAATCCTGTTAACAGTTTGTTGGTGTTTGATTCCATATCCGCGGGAGATATTACGACAGCAGGATATTATTATTGGGATACAACTGCTACTCCAGATAAATGGGTGAAACTTCTTACTTCGGGCACAGGATGGCAGCTAAACGGTAATACAGGAACAAATTCAGGTGCAAAATTTCTTGGTACAACAGATAATTTTTCACTTGGCTTCCGTACTAATAACAACAAAAGAATGATTATTGATTCATTGGGAAATGTTGGTATCGGAATTACAAATCCCAATCACCCTTTTTATGTACGGTCAAATGCCTCATCTAATACAAGTGAATATGTTGCATACTTCGACCGTGCTAATTGGGGTACAGGAGAAATGTATTTGGGTTTTAGGGCAGGATTAGGACATCAATACATGGATGTTTTATCTAGCGGTGATATTCAGTGGTGGGCAACTTCCGATGATGTTAATTATTTCAATCCTCTGACTCTACAAGCAGCTACTGGTAATGTCGGCATCGGGACGATCGGACCTGTTGGACTATTGAATGTCCATTCAGCTTCAGGAGATCCGGTTACTTGGATTACACGCGGAGACAACGTGCCTGGCAATACCGTAACTCTTCGACTTGGAAATAATAATGTAACTTATGAAAATTATTCTGCTTATGTTCAAGCAATCCAAGATGCAGGTATTGACAGATATTCTCTTGCTTTTGGAACGTCTTATATGACCGCTGCATCTGAAAGAATGAGGGTTTTATATAATGGAAATGTTGGTATTGGAACTACTGTACCAGGTAAAAAAACAGAAATTTCCTTTGATGATGCTTCTACTACCCTTACTCAAGGGCTTTTACTTACTAATATTAATAATACTGTTGATACACGAACAGGTATTGTTTTCAGAAATTTCGATAATTATGGTACAGCAATTTGGAGCAGACGTACTGGGTGTTATGCAGGTGATTTGATTTTTGGCACTAAGCCAAATTCCTATGGCGCAATTGGTGAGGCTGGAATTGTAGAACGTATGCGAATAGATAATATCGGAAATGTAGGCATCGGAACGACTGCACCTAGCCAACTTTTGCACTTAAAAGGGGGCGATTTATTTATTGAAGATACTTCTGATCCAAAATTGGGTTTCGGTCATACTGGAAATACTATAAATGCTTCTGTTTACAGAGAATCTAGCACAGGTAATTTTTTTTTAAAAAATGATCAAAGTGGTGGGTATCTCGTTGTAGCTGCTACTAATGTCGGCATTGGGACAACAACAGTTAACTATAAACTTACTGTAAATGGACAACCTGCTGCAAACGGTTATACGGCATTTACAAATTATAGTGATTCTCGTTTAAAGAAAAATGTTACAAATATTGATAACTGTCTTAATAAAATAATGCAATTATGTCCCGTGCAGTTTAACTACAATGAAGAATACCTTAATCTGTATAACGATACTAGCGCTCTTACACGAGTACAAAAAGGATTTATAGCTCAGGATGTAAAAAAAATATTCCCTGAAATGGTTAGTTCTGTTAAAGTAAGAGGAAAGGAATACTATGACTTAAACCTAAGTAATTTACAGGTGTATTTGGTGAAAGCTATGCAGGAGCAACAGAAAATGATTAAGGAACAACAGAAAATGATTGACAGTTTAAAGTTGGAAAATGGAAATTTGCACTCGGGATTCAGTAGTTTACAAACTGAAAACAAAAATTTGGAAAAAAAGTTCAGTTCAAAATTAGAATCACAACAGGCAGAAATTGAAAAAATAAAACAAATGTTAAATATGGAAGCAAAGAAGTAGATAAATTAAGTGAAAAACGAAAAGTGAAAAGCGTTATGCAAGACCTGACAGCGTTCAATAAAGCTTTGTGTAAGTGAAGAACCTGCCAGTGTATAAGCAAATAACCTTTAACCAATAACCAATAACTCAATAACTCAATAACCAATAACCAATAACTCAATAACCAATAACCAAT
>JAAXXA010000694.1:1678-2186 GCA_013334735.1 Bacteroidota bacterium | reverse complement strand
CCAAATTGTAGGTTCTAAATTCATTTTAGTAAGTCCTAATGTAGTATCATTTTCACTTCCCCAATCTATTGCCGATGGGTATGGATTGCCTACAAGATTATATCCTGCAAAACTGCCTGTACCTGTTCGTGTAAGATTATCAGCACTTCCAACAGTACCTGTATTTAATGAACCAATAAAATTCACTGGTAAGCCGGGGGACTTTAAAGGGAAACTTTTTACAGAATACCCTCGCAGTTGAGGCAAAGCATCAGTTCCAACAGTAACATTAACATAATTATGAGTTGTTACTTCATCCCAGTAAAATAGGCGGGTACCGGTCTCGAAAGATGACGATAACCCTGGAAATGCGGATGCAGTAGCATTACTCATAGGAGAGCTTATATACCACCAACGGTCGGTAGCAAGATTTTTTTGCGCTTTTGCCGAACCGGCGCCGTTTATAGTTATTCCATTATCAATAAACGAACCTTCGGTGTTAATTACCAAACATTGTGCTGAATTTAGG
>JAAXXA010000694.1:0-1668 GCA_013334735.1 Bacteroidota bacterium | reverse complement strand
GCCAGAATTTGCTCCCAATGGGCAGAGAAGCATCACCAAAGGAGAGGTGGTTGTTCCACCGGCTGTAACAGTTTTACCGGTTCCTATTGTAAAAGTAGAGAAGCCATTAATTGTAAGCGCATTGCATGTAATTGAGGAATTTGTCATTGTAAGTGATGTACCTGATACTTTACCGGCATCGTTACCAATACTTAAATTGTTTATAGTTGCGGGTAAACCATCGCCTGTAACCTGAACACCCGAACCATAATATTTGTAATTTGCAGTTTGAGAATATGTCCGTGTTCCTGTAACCTGAATATTACCGGTTGCAAGTGGAGAAGTGGTAATGCCACTAGCGTTATATATTCCAAGAGTTGCTCCTGCTAAGACACTGAAATCACCGGCTCCGCTTACCAAACGGGAGCTGCAATTTAAAGTTCCGCTTATACCTTGTCCTACTGTTAAAGACCTTGATACAGAAACAGGAAGGTCGTTGTTTAAAGTTAGAGAAGCGCCATCATTAATACACCAGTTTATATAAGTGTTTGTTAATGTGCCTACACTTTGTGTAAATGTTTTAATACTACCTGTAAAATATATTTTTAATTCATTACCCGCAGTAGGATTTGTATGAGTAAATGTACCACCGGTTTGATTATAATTTCCGGCTAAATTCATAATAAAAGTTTTACCTGATGTGCTACCACTAGAAAAATTTAATGTACCTCCTGAAATTATAAGATCTCCTACAATAGATAATGTTAAAGAAGTATTTGAGGTTAATCGAAACTCTCTTGTACTTGTATTTTGAACATTTAAATTTCCGCTAATACTAGTAACTCCCCCAGAGCAATTAACACTGCCACCCGGATCGGTAGTAAAATTAATTATCAGATTTCCAAATGTTGTTCCACTTGGCCCCGTTGTATTAGAGTTGTTTATTTCAAAATTACTAGTTGCTGCAAAAACTTCAGTACCTTTTAAAATAGTAGAACCATAAGCTCCTGTGTTTTGATGTTTGTATGTTCCACCTCCGTCAATTTTAAAAGTTCCTGTAACAGTAATAGCAAAGGGAGTAACTAGCGTTCCACCGTTTTCAATCCAAAGAATACCACTAACTGGCCAGGCAGCAGTTGTTGTCAAAGTATGTGTACCTTGGATAATAAATTCATCACCACCTAATGTAAAACTAGTTGGGTTTGTACCACCACCTAAGCGAGCAGTATTCCAATTTGCAAGAACAGCAGGATCACCACTGCCTTGAGAATAGTAAGTTGTGCCAGTTATACACCATGCGTTTTGCCATAAAGCTAATGAAAATATTGTAAGGAACAATACTTTCGTAAAATGTGTAATTCTTTTTTTCATGATTATATATTTTAGGTTTATTTTATTTTATTCTACAAATATAATGTTTTTTTATTAGCAACAACTAATATTATAGATAAATTTTATTTAATACCGATTTATCTGTAATAGTCCTATAAATTGTTCTATGTTAGTCCGCCAAGGCTAGCTATTTCGGAATTACACCAAATTTATTTACGGACAAAAACATATAGAATAAAGTTTGTAATTCAATAAATATACTTTCTGATTAATCACTCTAAGGCTGTTTTTAATTTTTAGTTTAAAGCGCTTTGTTAACATTGGAAAGCAGCTTAATTACGGACAAGCACTAATTAA
>JAAXXA010000693.1 GCA_013334735.1 Bacteroidota bacterium | reverse complement strand
GGGCTATATTTTATGTATTGTAAAACCAAACGATTACTCATTGTTCATTTTAGGTGGATTTGTATTGACTGTTTTTTTGTCAATCTATTATTATATGAGGCTTGTGAACATGAAGATTTATGGAATTACAACTATTATAGTTGCATTTCTGACATATTGTTTGGCGCCGTTAGTAATTACCCAGCCTAAATGGTTCTTCATGCTGGTAGTTGTAACTATTCTTATTTTTACTGAACTTAAAGAATCGTTTGGAGCAATTTCGCAAAAATTCGACAAGGAAGAGTTTCTTACTTTGGGCAAATTTCTTGTAATTGCCGGAGTTATTCTTCCAATTATTCCCGATGAACCTTTCGTTCCCTACCTTAGCATTACTCCATATAAATTATGGCTTGCAGTGGTAGTAATTTCGAGTATTTCTTATTTGAGTTACCTTCTGAGAAAATTTGTTTTTAAAAAATCGGGAGTACTTATTTCGGGCATACTTGGCGGATTATACAGCAGCACTGCCACGACAATTATCATGTCGAAAAAAAGCAAAGATTTGTATTATTCAAAAAATCATTATGCAGGCGCTATAATTTTATCCACCTGCATGATGTATCTTCGAATATTAATATTATTGTTTATTTTTAATTCTGCTCTTTTTTCCACTCTTTTGTTAAGTTTTGTGGTTATGATCATCATTTCTGCGCTCACAGCTCTTTTTATAATTCGTTTTGATACCGGAAAACAAAGTGAAGAACATGAAATTGAGACGGACAAAAATCCTCTGGAATTTAAAGTAGCGATTTTATTTACTTTTTTATATGTGATTTTTACTTTAGCAACATGGTTTGCAATTACTAATTATGGTGTTAAAGGATTGAATGTTTTATCTCTTTTTGTTGGTATTACCGATATTGACCCTTTTCTTATAAACTTATTCCAGGGGAAATTTGCTGTAACAACTAATGTGCTTGCTCTTGCAACAATGCAGGCAATAATAAGCAACAATATTGTAAAAACTATTTATGCTGCTTTCCTGTCAGGAAAAGAAGTAAGGAAGTCCGTTTTCTTAGGTTTCTCAGTAATAATTGCAGCAAACATTATACTTTCATTTTTAATTTATTATTTCTAAAAAAAAATTATAGTAATTACTTAGCCACTATATTTGACTTAATAGCCACAGATTCACAGATTTAAAACTACCTTTGGTAGTTTTCTTTGTGGAACTTTTATAAAAAAAATTAATTTTAATCTGTGAATCTATGTCATGTATTTGTTTTTTAACATTTTATCGACTGAGTAGTTACAAATTATAAGAACCTGTATATTTTTATTTTGGGCTAGAGCCCTCATTTTTCCACATTTTAATTATCCACAACCTGAGCTTCGACTGGTTCGGCTACGCTCACCACAAGTCCGCTCAGCTACCAAAGAGTCGTGGCAATTAAAGTGGCAATTAATTAAAACATTTTTATACTTTTGACAATTAATCTGTATTTATCTTTTTATTTTTATGAAACACATTTACTTAATTTTTGGGGCGGCATTATTGAGTGGGCTATCCGGTTTTGGTCAAGGGACAAACGATACAATTCATCATGAAAAATTCGGGATTACTTTTTCTGGTTTTGTAAGAACAGAAGCAGCATTTGACACAAGACAAGGAGAAGGATATCGCGATCAGTTGATAAATTTATATCCGGCAAATATCCGTTTAGATAAAAATGGAGATGATGTAAATGCACGACCAGGTTTTGACCAATATGCAATGACAACAAGGCTTACAGGTAATATTACAGGTCCTTCTGCATTTGGCGCTAAAAGCATGGCATGTATGGAGGGCGATTTTACAGGTCCTTCAAATACTGAAAATAATGCTTTTCGTTTACGTCATGCTTACATAAAATTAAATTGGGCAAAATCGGAACTTTTTATGGGACAATACTGGCATCCGTTAAATTTACCCGAAATGATACCCTCTGTAATTTCTTTGAATACGGGCGCTCCTTTTCACCCATTCTCAAGACAGCCACAGATAAGGTTTTCCAGATTATTTGGAAAAATAAATGTTGTTGCAGTCGCATCATCCGAAAGAGATAATACAAGTATAGGTCCTTTAGGCAGTACTTCTGAATATTTGCGAAATAGCGTTATTCCTAATATGCATCTTCAAATTCAATATAAAAATGAAGAAAAACTGTTT
>JAAXXA010000136.1:6176-7428 GCA_013334735.1 Bacteroidota bacterium | reverse complement strand
TACCTGTTGCTCCACCTACAAGCGCTAAAGGTTTATGTCCTGCTAACTGGAAATGTTTTAACATCATTATAGAAACCAAATGTCCTATATGCAAAGAATCGGCAGTTGGGTCAATTCCAACGTAAGCCGTTGTCATTTCTTTACTAAGTTGTTCTTCTGTTCCGGGCATAATGTCGTGGATCATGCCTCTCCATTTTAGTTCTTCTATGAAATTCATAATATCTTATTTTTAGTAACTATGCACAGTTTAAATACCGCCACAGATTACACAGATTATTCTTTTGTATTTTAAGAAACCCCTTTCCCAACTGCTTTTTTTCTTCCATATTTGCTCCTATTGTTTAATTGGCTTCGTATTAGAATATGAATTATTTCATAATTAAATTTGTGTAATCTGTGGCGTTTTCTTTTTGTGGCTGACTGAATAGCTACGGTTTTTGTAAAATGCAAAATTATAAAAATTATTTTGTAACGAAATTTATTTATCTTAGCCTCATGATACTTGTAACAGGAAGCACCGGTCTTGTAGGTTCTCACTTGCTTTTCCAATTGGTAGAATCGGGAAACAAAGTAAGAGCGCTTAAAAGAGAAAACAGTTCTATAGAACTTGTTAAAAAAATATTTGGATATTATTCGGAAACACCTGATAAATTAATATCTTCAATAGAGTGGGTAAATGG
The DNA here is from genome assembly GCA_013334735.1 of Bacteroidota bacterium. Classification (GTDB taxonomy): domain Bacteria; phylum Bacteroidota; class Bacteroidia; order Bacteroidales; family CG2-30-32-10; genus JAAXXA01. Next base: position 6,748 of record JAAXXA010000136.1, on the reverse strand, counting down.
CGATATTACCGATATATATTCTCTTTATGATGCTATGGAAGGTGTTGAAAAAGTTTATCATGCAGCAGCAGTTGTTTCTTTTAACCCTTCCGACAGGGCAATTATGATGAAAACAAATATCGAGGGTACTGCAAATGTAGTAAATGCTGCGCTTTACATGAAAGTTAAAAAGTTATGTCATGTCAGTTCAATTGCTACGCTTGGAAGAGCTGAAAATGAAGGTATAACAGATGAAGAAACTCACTGGAAAAACTCGAATATAAATTCATCTTATTCTATAAGTAAATATGGCGCGGAACGCGAAGTATGGCGTGGAACCATAGAAGGTTTGAATATTGTTATTGTTAATCCTTCAGTGATTATAGGACCCGGTGATTGGAATAAAGGCAGCAGCGCTCTTTTTAATCAGGTTTGGACCGGTTTGAAATTTTATACCGATGGCGTTAATGGTTATGTTGATGTTAGAGATGTTGCTAAAGCTATGATTTCGCTTATGGAAAGTGATATTGTAAATTCCCGTTTTGTTGTATCTTCTGAAAATGTTGATTATTTGAGCCTGTTCAAAATGATAG
>JAAXXA010000136.1:0-6166 GCA_013334735.1 Bacteroidota bacterium | reverse complement strand
TAGCCGATGGGCTTGGGAAAAAACATCCTGCTATTAAAGCCAATCCCATTTTAGGTAAATTAGTTTGGAGAGCGCTGAAATTAATTTCGATTATTACAAGAGCAAAACCTTTATTAACTAAGGAAACCGTAAGGACTTCTTTTCAAAAATACACTTATTCAAATGAAAAAATTAAAAAAGCTGTTAATTTTGAATTTATTTCCATTGAGGATTCAATAAAGGAAACTTGCGGATACTTTTTAAAAGATAAAATATTGGAACGCGGATTCGCCTTGGCGAACGCGGAAAATTATGACGAGCACTGATAAAACAAATACAATGAAAATATTAAACATAATTTCATACCCCATCTCCCTGCTATATGGAATCATTATGGCTTTTAGAAATATGCTGTATGATTTTAAAATTTTAAAATCCAATACTTTTGATATTTCTACAATTTGTGTTGGAAATTTAAGTTATGGAGGAACAGGTAAAACGCCGCTTGTAGAATATTTAATAAGATTATTAAGTCCCGAAAAAAATATTGCAATATTAAGCAGAGGTTACAAAAGAAGTACAAAAGGTTTTGTTCTTGCAAAAAATAATTCGCTGAGTTCCGAAATAGGTGATGAACCAAAGCAATACAAAATAAAATTCCCAAATATACAAGTAGCTGTATGTGAAAATAGATGTATAGGTGTTGGTGAATTATTAAAAATTAATTCTGAAACAAATGTTGTTATTCTGGATGATGCTTTTCAGCACAGATCAATAAAATCGGGATTAAATATCCTGCTAACAGATTACAATAATTTATATACACGAGATAATATTTTACCCTCAGGTACTCTCAGAGAATTTAAACATGGAGCAAACAGAGCAGAAATTATTCTAATTACAAAATGCCCGAAAACAATTACTGAAAAAGAAAGAGATAAAATTAAAAATGAGATAAATCCTAAAAAAAATCAAAATGTTTTTTTTAGTTTTATTGAATATGCCCCAATTCAACAAATTAATAAAAACAATAATAATGAGAATGTTTCGTTAGTGAATTCTGTTTTATTATTTTCGGGAATTGCCAATACAAAGCCACTTGAACAATATTTATCCGAAAAAAAATATTCAGTTGAATCAATATTGTTTCAGGATCATCACAAATATTCCTTAAATGATTTGGTAAAAATTAGAGAAACTTTTAATAATATTGCAGAAGAAAACAAAATAATAGTAACAACAGAAAAAGATTTAATGAGGATTGAAACCTCTGAACAAAGGGAAATTATTAAAGATCTTCCGGTTTTTATTATTCCGATAAGTGTTGATTTCTTTCCCGAAGATAAAGAAATGTTTAATTTAATAATTTGGAATTATGTTAGAAATGATAGAAAAAATTAAAGCTACTACTGAATTTATACAAAAAAGTGTAAATTTTAAACCGGAAATCGGGATTATTCTCGGAACAGGTTTAGGCGGACTCGTGAATGAAATTGATATTAAACATGTAATGCCTTACGAAACCATACCTAATTTCCCTGTTTCTACAGTTGAAGGTCATTCAGGTAAACTTATTTTCGGAATACTTGGCGGAAAGAATATAATTGCAATGCAGGGGCGTTTTCATTATTACGAAGGATATACAATGAAAGAACTTACTTTCCCTGTAAGAGTGATGAAATATTTAGGTATTGAAAAGCTTTTTTTAAGTAATGCCAGCGGTGGTGTTAATCCTGATTTTGAAATAGGAGATATTATGATTATTAATGATCAGATCAACTTGTTGCCGGATAACCCTTTGATGGGAAAAAATTACCCCGAACTTGGTCCGCGTTTTCCTGATATGAGCGAACCTTATGATAAAGGCATAATCAAAACAGCAATTGAAACAGCAAAACGACTTGGTATTAAATGCCAGACAGGTATTTATGCAGCCGTTTCAGGTCCTTGCTTTGAAACCCCTGCTGAATACGTTAGAATGAGAAATTCAGGATGCGATGCGGTTGGTATGTCAACAGTTCCTGAAGTAATAGTGGCCCGGCACATGTCAATTCCTTGTTTTGCAATATCTATTATTACCGATTTGGGGGTTCCCGGAAAAATTGTGGAAGTCTCTCATGCCGATGTTATTAAAGTTGCAAATGAAGCTGAAAAGAAAATGACAGTTTTGTTAAGAGAACTGATCTCTTCATTATAATTTATCCGAAATTGAATTTTAACGGACTTTTAAAAATATTTTTGCCACAAAGACACTAAGGCTTTAAGTTTCACTAATAATGCGAATCAAGGTGTGAATATTTTTTTTGCAATTAAAAACATTAAAACGCAGTCATGTTGAGCGTAGTCGAACCATGACCACCAGATTACCCTTCGACTTCGCTCAGGGGGATCTTAAAAGCGACTACTCTAAGTGCGATTGATAATAAAAACACTTAGAATATTTAGCTTCAAACCTTGATTCGCAGTAATAATATTTTTTTTAATTTTGTGAACTTAGCGAAGCGTCCGCCAATGGTGGATCATGAACACCTTTTTAAAATAATAATTTGTGAATAATCATAGTGCCTTCGTGGCTTCGTGGCAATTTTATAATAGAAATGATAGAAAAAATTAAAGCTACTACCGAATTTATACAAAAAAGTGTAAATTTTAAACCTGAAATCGGGATAATTCTTGGAACAGGTTTAGGCGGACTTGTGAATGAAATTGATATTAAACATGTAATGCCTTACGAAACCATATCTAATTTCCCGGTTTCCACAGTTGAAGGTCATTCAGGCAAACTTATTTTCGGAATACTTGGGGGCAAGAATGTAATTGCAATGCAGGGACGTTTTCATTTTTACGAAGGATATACGATGAAAGAAGTTACTTTTCCGGTAAGAGTGATGAAATATCTGGGCATTGAAAAGCTTTTTGTAAGTAATGCATGCGGAGGTCTTAATCCTGATTTTGAAATAGGTGATCTTATGATTATAAATGATCATATTAACTTGTTTCAAGACAACCCTTTGATGGGAAAAAATTACCCCGAACTCGGTCCTCGTTTCCCTGATATGAGCGAGCCTTATGATAAAAGTATTATTAAAAAGGCTATTGAAACAGCAAAACGACTTGGTATAAAATACCAGACAGGTGTTTATGCAGCCGTTTCAGGACCTTGCTTTGAAACCCCGGCAGAATGTATGAGAATTAGAAAATCTGGCGCAGATGTTATTGGTATGTCAACAATTCCTGAAGTAATAGTAGCTCGTCACATGTCTATTCCTTGTTTTGCAATATCTATTATTACCGATATGGCAGTTCCAGGAAAAATGGTTGAAGTATCACTTGCTGATGTTATCAGAGTTGCAAATGAATCTGAAAAGAAAATGACATTTTTGTTGAAAGAGCTAATTTCTTCATTATGATTTTTTTTATAATTACTCAGCAGCATAAAAGCCAATAAAAGCGAATTTTTACAATTTTTTAACACATAGACACAATAGAAACATAGAATAACACATAGTTGTATATACAGATATACTGGTTCTTAAAAGGTTCGCGATGGTTGTTTAGCTTATAGAAACAAAGCAAAGCTGATTAGAACGAGTAATGCCGATAAGAACAAATAATATTTTGCAAACTTTTCCCGTATAGGTATATTTCAAAAAATTAGTCTATGTGAAACCTATTGTACCTTTGATACTATGTGGTAAAAATACATTAGTATCATATTGTTTAGTATATACATTTTTTGAATATCAGGTTTGAAATGTTTTAGAAAAAAATTCAAATCTTTTTTTATAAAACAAATTTATGAAAAAATCACATTCCCAAATCAGAAAACAAAGAGTGAAAAAAAATAAACTTTCACAAAAAGCCGGATTACCTCCGGGAACTATTGTTCATGTGGGTAAAGAAAATACTTCCGAAGTAGTTGTTTCGATGCTTTTTTATAATGCTGAAATTGCTGAAGAAAAACAAATTTCTGATATTAATGAATGTCGCGATTATCAAAATAGAGAAGGAGTTACATGGATTAATGTAATCGGTATTCATAAAACTGATATAATCGAATCTGTTGGTAAGTTTTTTAATTTGCATCCTTTGGTTCTTGAAGATATTGCAAATACGGAACAACGACCTAAATTCGAAGAATTTGACAATTATATATTTTTTACGCTTAAAAATCTCAAGTCCGATAATGAAAAAAATGATATAGCTTATGAACATGTAAGCTTTGTTTTTGGAAAAAATTATGTTATTTCTTTTCAGGAAAATGATACGGGAATTTTTAATGAAATCAAAAAAAGAATTATAAGTGGAATAAGCAGGGCAAAATCAAAAAGCACAGACTACCTAGTCTATTTATTGATTGATGCTACTATTGACAGCTATTACGAAATTACAGAAAACATTGAAGATAAAATAGAATTCGTAGAAGATGAAGTATTGGCTGACAATGCTAAAAATTCACTTACCGAAATTCTTATAGTTAAAAGAGACCTTGTAGTTTTACTGAAATCAATATTCCCTTTACGTGAAGCTATAGGTAAATTACAAAGGAGCGAAAATAAACTGATTGCAGATACTTCACGAGTATTTTTTAATAGTATTTATGATCATACAGTACATATTATTGAATCGGTAGAATCGCAACGTGATATTCTTTCGGGGCTTATGGATATTTATCTTACAAACATTAGCAACCGGATGAACAGCATTATGAAAGTGCTTACCATAATTGCAACAATTTTTATTCCCCTCACTTTTTTTGCAGGTGTTTATGGAATGAATTTTAAATTTTTTCCTGAAATAGGATGGCAATATGGCTATTTGTATTTTTGGATATTATGTATTATAAGTATTTCAATTATGTTTTGGTTTTTTCGTAAAAAAAGATGGCTGTGATGATATTTTTGCAGGTAATAATAAAAGTCGCATAATATAAATCGGCAGTACGCAATCGCCAATCCGCCTTCAGCGGAGCAATATGCAATCAGCAAGGATTATCTGCTACTGACAGAATATTACTAGCTTAAAAATGTTAAAAATTTATTTCGTATTAGTAAAAATCTTAAGTTTAATAATTTTGAATACTTTTGCAAAAAAAATAAAAGAAATATTGTATTCACTTAATATTAACACACTTATTTTTAAAAATAAATTTATGAAAAAGTTAAATTATTTTTTTCAAATTTTAATTATAGTATTAATAGCCGGATGTGCCGGTAAAAAAGCAGATGAAAACAGTTTTGTTATTCACGGAAAGTTTGTAAATACTAAAATGGATTCAATTTATATCGAAGAATTAACAACCACAAATACTAAAGTTATTGATTCTGCTGTGGTATCGGAAGATGGTGAGTTTTATTTCAAAGTAAAACCAAAAGAAACAGGATTCTATATATTAAAACTTAATGCAAATAATTTTGTTACTCTCCTTATTGAGAAAGGTGAAAATCTTGAGATTACGGCCGATTCAAGACAAATGTTAAAAACATATACTGTAAGTGGTTCTAAGGGATCGGAGCTTATCAGAGAACTTAATATGCACGTTAAAAATAATTACGATAAAGTAGATTCATTAAGCAAGATTTTTAACGAAAGCCAAAAAGACCCGAATTTTATTAAAATCAAAGAATCATTAGATTCGACTTACCGTCTTATTTTTGCTGACCAGAAAAATTTTGCTGCCGCTTTTATAGATAAAAACACATCTTCACTTGCATGCCTTATTGCTATTTATCAACAATTTGGCAGAGAACAGCTATTTAATCCCAATAATAAAAATGATTTTGCTTATTTTGAAAAATTGGACAAAGCTCTTAATCTTGCATATCCTGAAAATATTCACTTTCAAGACTTGCATAAGCGTGTAGCTGAAATAAAAAAAATTGAAGCTGAAAAACAATTAGCAGAAGTAAAATTGTCAATAGGTTCCAAAGCTCCGGATTTTACATTAAAAACACCCGAAGGCACTAGTGTTTCGTTATCTTCATTTAATGGTAAATATCTTTTAATAGATTTTTGGGCTTCATGGTGCGCTCCATGCAGACAGGAAAATCCAAATATGGTCAAATTATATAAAAAATATAAAGACAAAAATTTTACAATACTTGGAGTTTCATTAGACAGGGATAATGAATCATGGACAAAAGCTATTAAACTTGATAAACTTATCTGGACTCAGGTTAGCGATTTA
>JAAXXA010000135.1 GCA_013334735.1 Bacteroidota bacterium | reverse complement strand
GTGTACAAGCGGTAAAGTAATAAATTTCCCGCCATCTTTAGGCCAGCATTGCAAAACAGGAAGTTTAAAAATATCAGGCTCTTTCATAACCACTTCCTGACAAGGGGCTTTTTTACTACTTACTTTAGGCATCCAGGAAGCAACTTCATTTAAAGTAGGGAGTAATTTAATCTTATCAAAAAAACTTTCTTTAGGAGCTATAATCTGCTTGAAAAGATTTTCCATATCCGAACCAATATTTTCCAAATTATCAACACCAAGAGCCATACACATTCGTTTCATGGAGCCCATCGAATTAATTAACAAAGGAAATTCTGTTCCCGTATTTTCGAACAACAAAGCTTTACCTTCTGCTTTGCAGATACGATCGGTTATTTCGCTTATTTCAAGTACCGGCGAAACAAATTCTTTTATTTTGATAAGTTCTCCGGCATTTTCGAGAGCCGTAATAAATTCTTGTAAATTTTTAAACATAATTTTTGTAGTCTTGAATTTTAAAAATGTTTTTTGAATAAGTGCCTAAAATACTTAAAGTGCCTAAAGTTAAGTTATTGATTTTTTAATTTTCACTATTCAAATGTATGTGTTGTTTTGTGATATTATTTCAATTTTTTTGTATTGCTATTTGAATACAATGATTTCATTTGTGTAATTGCAATAGTGTTGAGTTGTTGTAAGCGTTGATTTTGGGGGAAATTTTGATGAATAAGCATAGCATTAATACTTTCCAAATTGGACAATACAACCAATTGTTCAATAGTGGCAAAATCTCATATATTCCCTTGTAGATTTGAGTTTTCATTTCTCCAATCAGTTGCAGTTTTTCCGAATAAAGCTACGTTCAGTAAATCGGCTTCATTCGCATATAAGAAATTTATCTGTGACTTGATAAGTGTAGGAGGAATAAGCTTTTCTTTAATTGCATCGGTATGTATTTTATAGTTTACTTTAGCCAAAGTGCGTTGAAAATTCCATTCTAATTTTAAACGATCATTTTCATCTTCTTTAAGTCGTTGAAACTCTTTAATTAAAAATAATTTAAAAATAGGACTAATAGCAGAGCAAAATTCAAAAGCGATATCTTTATGAGCGAATGTTCCACCGTATTTACCTAACTTTACATAAATTCCTATCGCATTGGTTTTTTCAGCCCATTGACCAGGGCTGAGCACAAAACTTGGCAATCCTGCTTGCATTTTAAAGTGGTCGAATTCGACCACTTTAAAATTGGGATTATACAATTGTTCCCATGTTCCTAAAAATTCAAGTGTAGTACGGCTTCTAACCCAGTTTTTAATAATATCTGCTGCTCGGGATTCTCCATCTTTTGATTTTGCAATATCAGTAATACATATATAGTCATTTCCCTTAGATGTTACTACCGAAATTTCAATATTCTGAACATTAATTACTTTAATTTTACTACTCATAAATTAATTAAATTGGGTTGATATTAATAATTTATAACTCCTCATTTACTATTCATAAAATAACACCGAAACCTATTGGTTATATATGTTTATCTTGGTATTAGTTTTATATCCTCATAATAAAAAACTTCTCCGGTAGGTCCATCTAGTATTAATCTTGATTTTTCTTTTTTCTCAATTTTTAATTCAAAATCAATACAGATATCTGCTGAATTTATTATGGTTATTCCTCCACATTCTTTAAAATCTAAGACGTTCGGATTGCATTCATAAACAATATAATAATAATAACCGGAATTTTTATTTTCTTTATTTAAATCTTCAACGATTTTCTTAGTTGCTATTATTTTTTCAGTATTTTTTTTAGAAATAGTTTTATATTCTTCTAGCTTCTTTTTGCAGTCATCACTATTATTGAGGCTGTCTATTCTTTTTTTATTTTGTTGTTCTCTTTCAATTTTTGCATTTTCATTTGTTGATAAATATGATAATTGGCTGATAGGTTTTAATTTCATTTTGCTAATTATCTCTTGCCCGAATGAAGGTTTTATTAGTATAGATAATATTATCATTGCAATTATTTTCATTTTTATTCTGAATTTGAAGGCTTGATTTAGAAATAAAGTTCTACAACTTAGTCTTTTAGCAAATATTATTTTTCTGTAAATATAATATTTTTTTAATAAAAATTATCAAAAGCTTAGTTTTATTATCTGCAACTTTTATTCTAACAAGTGATAGCTATTCCTATATAAACCCACAATCTGAAACTCTAGGCTCTCCAAACTCTAGGCACTTTAAGTACTAATTATTCTTATTTTGCTTTTCTTAACAGGAAGTTTCCAATTCCACAGGAGAGGCATTTTTTGTTCTTGCAATAATTATTTTTTAACTCAAGCAAGGATTGTGTACTAAAAGCAGTTTTTGTTGGTACATCAAGCAGTTTCCACTTTGAAATAATGTTGTTTTTTTCCCCTTCAAGTTGTTCAAGAAATTTTACCGCTCTGTCTTTATATTTCCCGTCATTTTTATTTATTCCGTAAACAAAAAGAAACGGAACTATTGTATTAATAACAATGTTATCGATAGATGGCTTACCAAATTTTTTGGATCTTTTTGGCGATTCTTTCCCGAAAACATAATGATTTTGCCAATAATCGGAACATTCAACATTAAACAAATCTTCAATTTCAGTAAGTTTTTTTGCTTCAATAATTTTTGAAAAAAGATGAACAGAGCTCTGAATAAGCGTAGCAAATTGCGCTATTCGAATAGTTGGAAATCCGGCAGGATGTAATCGTAGAAATTTCCATAAATGACCGTCAATAGCGGAAAGCGAAAACTTTTGTTTTAAAACGCAGTACTCCTGAAAAAGCATAGAAGGATATTCCTCGCGCATACTTTTTGTGAGCATTCCTGCTTGTCCGAAAAGTATAGCTTCAAGTTGAAATAAATTAGTTTTATGTTTGGCGAGATATGAAAGTGAAGTCGATTTTGCCAGCATTTCAAAGGCTTCGGCATTTAGTTTAAATCCGAAATTTCGGGCAAGATGAATATAAAAAGTATGTTCCCAATCGTTTTTATACAACTGTAAAGTTTGGTTTATCGTATCTGCTTTTTTTTCTAATCTTTCTACTAATATTCTGTCTAACCAGGAAGAAATTATTAATGAATCTACTTGTTTTATTGAGTTCTCGCAAGGTATCCATTGGTTGCTGTTAATGAAATTAATATATTTTCGGTAAACTCCTCCGGGAATAAGCTTTTTAAGTTCAATAACCGGAATGTTTTCGTTGTTGCTACGGTTAATATTTAGGTCGTTATTATATACCACATGAAGTATAATATTATCGTAAGCCTTATCTTCATGATGTTTGTGTTTAATCCAATCCGAGGAATTCAAATGAATTTCTATATTCCCTGCCCATGTTGTGTTTCCGATTTTAATTCTTGCATTCTGAAAGTCAGGACCACTATCAGTGTTGTGTTCTCCGGGTTTTATTAATTCAATATTTTCTCCATCAGATGTGGCTAATGAGTTTGAATCAAAAAGACGAAATTTCCATATATAGTGTAAAAAATCTTCGTTCATCTGCAAAAAATATTAATATGACTTTGTAAATGTAAAAAATATTTTTTCAAATTCGCCACAAAAAAATATAATAAATGTTTTATTTGTATCTTTGAGCCCATTCCTAATAGTCATTTTTTACCACCAAAGCACTAAAACACCAAATTTCACTAAAGTCTATTTGGGTGGTTTTATTTGTTTTGTTGAACTTAATAATTTTGTGTTTAGTTGCATTCAAATAACCAATAACTCAATAACCAATTTGTAAATTAATAATTATGTCGAACCCCAAAAGTTTATTCAATACAATAATTGCCATTTTATTATTTACCATTTTATTATTTATTAAAATTTCTCCTGCGCAGGACCAACATAAAGCCGACAGTCTTATTGCTAAATTTAAGACAGCTATACATGATACGGATAAAATAAAACTGTTGATTGAAAAAGGCAAAATTTACAAGAATACTTTGCCTGACACCGCCTTATATTTTTATAATATGGCTTTTTCGGAGGCAGTTAAAACAAAAAGCGCTAAATATGCTGCACATAGTTTAAGGTATATTGCCGATGTTTATTCTGATAAAGGCCTTTCCACCATAGCATTGGAATATTATATCAAATCGCTTAATATCTTCGAAAAACTTAATGATAAAAACGGGAAAGCCGATTGTTATAATAATATCGGAATTGTTTATAATAAAATCGGATCTTATGACAAATCTCTTGAATTTTATATGAAAGCATTAAAAATCAGGGAGGAGCTTAATGACAAAAAAGGTATTTCTAATTGCTATTCAAACATAGGTATTATTTTTTATTACCAAAAATCTTACGATAAAGCTTTGGAGTATTACATTAAAACAATTAAGATAAAAGAAAAACTCGATGATAAATACGGAATGGCAAATTGTTTTAATAATATCGGAAATGTATATGCCATTCGCGAATCTTATGACACAGCTTTGATATATTTCATTAAATCATTAAAAATATTTGAATATCTTGGAATCAAGGAAGATATAGGGCAATGTTATACTAATATAGGTAACTTATATTCAAATACACATAACTATAATAAAGCTGTTGAGTTTTACACGAAATCGTTAAAAATTTCCGAAGAAAATAATAATAAATATGGACAATCTTATGCGCTGTTGAATATTGCCGACTTGTATATTAATCTTAAAAAATACAACGAAGCTGTTGGATATGCGCATAGAGGATTGAAAATAACAAAAGAAACCGGAGCATTGTTTTTACAGGTTTATGCTTATGAAAAATTGGCAATAGCTTATGATAGTCTGCATAATTATAAAAATGCCTATAAATACTTTAAGCTGTCAACAGAAATTAAAGATAGCATTTTCAATAAAGAAAAAAGCAAACAAATAACTGATATTCAAACAAAATATGAAACAAATAAAAAAGAACAGAATTTAGTGGTTAAAGAAAAAGAGTTGGAGGTTCTGAAGATAAAGCGTTATATTTTGTATGCAACTTTAGTATTTGTTATAATAGTGGCTTCTTTAATTGTACTTTGGCTCAGATACAAAATTAAAGTTACTAAAAAAATCAGTGAAACTGAAAAGGAATTAATCCAAACACGTCTTAAAGATTCCGAAAACGAGAAAAAAGTTTTGAATTTACAATTGAAAAACAAAAATCTCGAATTGGAAAAAATGAATCAGGAATTGGAATATAAAAACAAGGAGTTGAAATATAAGAATCAGGAACTTATAAATTTCGCACTTCATATTGTAGAAAAAAATGATTTTCTTGAAAAAATTAAATCAACATTGTTAAATCCTGGTAAATCAACAAAAACCAAAGAGATTGTTCAATCTATTAACCAAAATCTGATGAGCCTTGAAAAAGAAAAACAGGAATTTGAAGCTAACATTGAACAGGTGTGCCAGATATTTTTTATGAAATTAAGGGAAAATTATCCCGAAATCACAAAAAATGAAGAAAGACTTTCAGCTTTATTAAAGCTCAATTTTTCCTCAAAAGAAATAGCAATGATGCTGAATATATCCTCGCAAAGCATTGATAATTATCGTTATAAGCTTCGGCGGAAATTAAAAATAGACGAAGATATAAGTTTGTATGATTTTTTAAACAGTATCTGATTTTGTGAAAAATCAATATATTTATATTCAATATATTACAGTAAAATTTGTGAGAAAAAATAGAGATAAACTGATGTGATTGATGAGAAAAAAGTTAGATTCAATTTTTTTTTAATGCACATATACCTGTTAAATTTGTACTAAAAATTATAATAAAATTTCTATTACCATTTAAATTTTTATTATAAAACATTATTTTATAAATTTAAAAATAATATGGAAACAAAAAAAACTTTTCAAATCGCAAGAAGCATTGTTTATACTTTGCTCGCTTTTCTTTTTTCGCTGTTTACTTTTCACTCTTTTTCGCAGGGTGTAGCCATCAACACTACTGGTAATGAAGCTAATACTTCGGCGTTATTAGATGTAAACAGTACAGTTTCACCATATCAAGGAATGCTTATGCCTCGTCTGACAACTACAAACCGAGATTTAATAAATTCACCTGCCACTGGTCTTATGATTTTTAATACTGATTGTAAAGAAATGCAATTTTACGATGGTACAGCGTGGATAAGTGTTTCTACTTTAGCGCTACCGTTTGTTACAGAGGGTAGCGGAGCCACAGAAACACAAATTACTGCAAACTGGAACGCTTCATCCGGAGCTATTGGTTATTACCTTGATGTTGCAACTGATAACGCTTTTACCGGTATTCTTTCAAATTATGACAATTTAAATGTGTCTAACGTAACAACATATAATGTAACAGGATTAACTTGCGGAACAAGCTATTATTATCGCGTAAAAGCATATAATACTTGTGGCACAAGTAGTAATTCCAGTACAATAACTTATCCTACCAATCCTTTTATATGTGGCTCTTCAACTGTAAATGATATTGACGGTAATACTTATAATACTGTTTTATTAGGCACACAATGCTGGTTAAAAGAAAATATGCGTACAACAAAATATCCTGATAACACAGCTATTGCAAAAGGAGATGCTGCTGCGGGCGATACTGATTGGGGTATTGATCATGCATGGTACAGTTGTCCTCCAAATACAGGTAATACAGCAGAAGATTGTGCTGCAGCAGCATCTCTTGGACTGTTGTATCAATGGTCGGCTGTGATGCATAGTTCAACCACTGATGGAGCGCAGGGTATATGTCCTTCAGGGTGGCATGTTCCTACAGATGCTGAATGGTGTACTATGGAAAACACGGTAGAAGCGGGTACTGATGCAAGTTGTAGTACAACAGGATGGCGGGGAATAAATACAGGCAGTAAAATGGCTGCTGATGTAGCAGCTCAAAGTTGGACTTCAGGCAATTTAAGAAGTGGTACCGGCTTTAATAATACTTCAGGATTAAAGTTAGGTCCTTCGGGTATGCGTCATACTAATGGTAATTATTACAGTCGTAGTGACGGTGCGGAAATGTGGACTTCTACTGTGAATGTCGCTAATCCGTGGATGCGGGAGGTAAATAACACGATCACACAGGTGAATCGAAGTACAATTATTAAGGCGATGGGCTTTTCAGTGCGTTGTCTTAAAGATAATTGATTTACATTTCGAACGGCATAAAAAATAAAAGATATATTGATTATTGTTTTTAAAATGGCGGGTTGTTTAATACCATTACTCAATAAGCTTTAGTCCTTAAATAAATTTGGAATGCTTCAATTACAACTCAATATAAATTTCAGCATTTTAAATTAGCAAAGTTTGCTGATTGCTGACAGCTCATATATTATACGACATTTTATCCCCCGTACCGTATAATGAGTTTGAATCAAAAAGACGAAATTTCCATATATAGTGTAAAAAATCTTCGTTCATCTGCAAAAAATATTAATA
>JAAXXA010000692.1 GCA_013334735.1 Bacteroidota bacterium | reverse complement strand
TGTAACTATTTATCAGTATAAGAACAACCATAGGTTGTGAAATTTCTTTTTCATTCAATCAATTTTTATTGTATAATTTACAACAAACCCCAAATTCCTCAATTTTCTGATTATTTTATACTTCTATAAATAATCCAATAATATATCTTTTATTAATATGAATTTTTATAGTTTAATCTAATTAATCTGCAAGGTTTTATATATTATATTTTCGTACTAGTAAAACAAAATATAAATAAAGTCTAAAGATTATAAAAAAACACTACTTTTGCAAAATTGTTTAATTGCAAAAATAATACGATGAACTACGATTTAATTATTATTGGTAGTGGTCCCGGAGGATATGTAGCTGCAATAAGAGCTTCACAGTTAGGCCTTAAAACTGCTGTTGTTGAAAAATCGGAATTAGGAGGAGTATGTCTTAATTGGGGTTGTATTCCAACCAAAGCGCTATTAAAAAGCGCGCAAATATTTAATTATATTAAACATTCTGAAAATTATGGAATTCAAATAACAGGTGAGGTAAAACCTGATTTTGAAGCTATAGTTAAAAGAAGTCGTACAGTTGCAGAGGGCATGAGTAAAGGGATTCAATATCTTTTTAAAAAAAATAATATTGAAGTAATTAATGGTGTTGGCAAAATTTGTCAGCATAAGGCTGAAGAAAAAATAGTTGAAGTTACTGATTCGGAGGGACATAAAAAAGAATTTACAGCCAAGAATATTATTATTGCAACAGGTTCGCGTTCAAAAGAATTAAACAACCTGAAGCAGGATGGCAAAAAAATTATAGGTTATCGCGAAGCAATGACACTTCCGAAACAACCTGACTCAATAGTTGTGATAGGTTCAGGCGCTATAGGTTCTGAATTTGCTTGTTTCTATAATTCAATTGGAACTAAAGTTACTTTAATTGAAGTTCTGCCAAACATTGTTCCGATTGAAGATGAAGAAGTATCTAAACAACTTGAAAGATCTTTTAAAAAAGCCGGCATTAAGGTAATGACAGGTTCTATGGTTACATCTGTTGATACATCGGGCGATCTATGCAAAGTTTTTGTTAATACTAAAAAAGGAGACGAAATAATTGAAGCAGAGCTTGTGTTTTCTGCTGTTGGTGTTACCGCAAACCTTGAAGGAATTGGCTTGGAAGATTTAAACATCAAAACCGAAAAAGGTAAAGTTAAAGTTGATGATTTTTACAAAACTAATGTTGACGGATATTATGCAATTGGAGATATTGTTGATGGTCCTGCCCTTGCGCATGTGGCTTCACATGAAGGTATTATTTGTGTAGAAAAAATTGCAGGTCATAATCCAAAACCCCTCGACTATACTAATATCCCCGGTTGTACTTATACTTTCCCCGAAATTGCATCTGTTGGAATTACCGAAAAACAAGCTATTGAAGCGGGTTATAAAATTAATATCGGAAAATTTCCATTTACTGCTTCTGGGAAAGCCAGTTCATCAGGCAATAGAGATGGTTTTGTAAAAGTAATATTTGATGCGGAAAATGGAGAATGGCTTGGCGCTCATTTAATAGGAGAAAACGTAACAGAAATGATTGCAGAAGTTGTAGTAGCTCGCAAACTCGAAACTACAGGAAGAGAAATAATTGATTCCGTGCACCCGCATCCAACTATGTCGGAGGCAATAATGGAAGCAGTAGCAGCAGCATATAATGAAGCAATTCATATATAAATCATATAAAAAATTATAATTTTTGAAATAATTTAAGATTTATGAATTAATAAACAGATTTTCAATCTAAAATCTAAAATCCTAAATCCTAAATCCTAAATCTAAAATTAAAATAAATACTGATTTAACTGAAAGACTAATAATATATTTTAATTTATATTTTATTAAAATGTGTGGAATAACCGGAGTGTATTTTTTTAGAGAAGATGTTTTTCCATTTAAGGGCAGAGTTGAAAAAGCAGTAAGTTCTTTATCGAAAAGAGGACCTGATGATTCTGGAATATTTACAGAAAAACAAGTTGCATTAGGACATGCGCGTCTTTCAATTATAGACACTTCAGATGCCGCTTCCCAACCATTTACTGATTTTTCAGACAGATATACAATAGTTTTTAACGGTGAATTTTTTAATTTTCAATATTACAGAGATTATCTCATTAAAAAAGGGGTACAATTAAAATCGCAGAGCGATACAGAAGTATTATTAAATTT
>JAAXXA010000134.1 GCA_013334735.1 Bacteroidota bacterium | reverse complement strand
CTTCGATCTGCCGGATGCGTTCGCGGGTCAGGCCATGCAGCTTGCCGATCGATTCAAGGATCTCGCGCTCGCCCGATATGAGCCCGTAACGGCGGCTGATTACATCCCGTTCGCGCTGATTGAGCTGGCCCAAGAGGAATGAAATAAGTTCGACCACGTTAAACTCGGCCAGATCGTGAAGTTTCTGGTTAGTTAGTATTGTAGTAAGGACTGAACCTCCTGGATTTTCCATATTTGTGATTAAAAATACTATCTAAATATAACACGCCGTCATTAATGTATTTATATTTCATCAAAGAATCTTTCGGCATACGAATTTCATAATCAAAATCGTCGTAATGTTCAAAACGCGCTTCTTTTACACGATTGTTTTTTTGCCGGATAGCTTTTAATTCTTTTGTATAAACATAAGTAATATTTTTTATTTTTTCTATCAAAGAATCAAGCTGATTATATGCTATTACTATACTGTCGTGTTGCAAAGAAATCGAATCATTCATAAAAAGTGCTTCATACAAAAAATTTAATGAGTCCGTTGGATTGGGTTTTGCCGAATATTTTCTATTATAAAATGAATCGTCATTTTCAGCTTTTAAATGTTTTCTTTCAAAAGACTTGTTCATGCTTTTTACTGATGTTTTGCTTTTTCTCATAAGCCTTACTCCTCGCGAAAGATTTGAAAATACTTTTTTTGAAGAAGTAATCAAATTATTGTTTTGTGAAAAAAGTATTCTTTTCTTAACAGAATTATTAGTTGATAACTCAACTTTTTGCTTAATAAGATATATTGAATTGCTGTCGAATTCAGCAATAGCTTTATCGGAAAGATTTATAACCGAATCGCAATATATTTGTTGATTAATAGTATCGTTATTAGAGAAACTTATGTCAGATGCCCTGTTAAATGCCATTTTTGAGTAGGCTTCGGCAAGGCAATAATGATTTCTGTTATTAAAGCTGTAACCTTTAAAACCATTGTTTATCTTACGTTCATCTTCATTTTGACTATAATAAATATTCCTTTCTTTTTCTGTTCCTTTATCTTCCTGATAAAAAACATTTTTTAATTTGTAATTTTTAAAATAATATGAGCTGTCTTCTTTAAACTGCTTAATATTTATTAAAGGATTATTCAATTGCCATATAGGATTTAAAGGCAAATGATCAATTTTAAAAAAGGAACCTGATTTTAAAAAGTATGTTTTTGAAGGGCATTGTACAAAACGAGGTTTGTATTTAATATGATTATGTTTTCCGGCTGTAAGTGTAAATATTATTTTACCCCAAAACGTTTGTTTACTATACTTAATATATCCTGCATCCCAACAAACATCGAGTAATTGCCATTTATCATAAAGGTAAACTGCATTCCAAATATGTCTGTCAAGAAAAAAATTATCAGTAATATCAACATTTATATCTTTAACATATCCGGGAACGGAAACGGAACTAATTTTTACATTTTTGCATAATTCGTTAAACAAGGCGCTATAACCGGAACAAACAGCTTTTCTTTTGCTTAAAATTTTATTTAATGGCACCTCACTAAAATCAAATTTTTGAGCTTTTTTTAAATCGTATTTAATATTATTGCTTATCCATTCGTAAATAGCTCTAACCTTTGCTGAATCGCTATTTAGATCTTTTGTTATTTTTAATGAAAGTGTTTTAGTGTCTGGAATAAATAAATACGGTTTTTCAACTTGTGAAAAAGAGATGGTTGAATAAATAAGAAAATAAAATAAAGAAAAAGTTTGGAAAAAAAATTTCACAGTTATTGATTTAATAGTAAAAATCGACACCAAATATAACAATTTTGTTTGATGTGTTTACTATCTCTCTCTTTTATCCCTTGTCCCAAATCCTTTATCCCACAAATTAATCATCCATCCTAATTTTAAATCCAAACGTGATCCGCCGAAATATTTTTCTCCATCAGGTTTCTCACTTTTTAAGTGTAATAATTTTTGGTAATCAACTCCAAAATATAATCCATTGAGGAGCTGAATCTGAGGGCCAAGCTCAAGTATCATTGGTAAATCTTTTTTGGGTTCAGAAGCATTGCCGGCATATACTGAATAATTCAATGCCGTACTGAATCTAAGCATTATGCTGCCTAAATTCTTATCCACTCTGGCAAAAGGTCCTACTGTAAAATGAGTTCCGTTTTTAATATAATCTTTGGAATCTCCATATATCTGACCGTATAAAGGAGAATAATCATACGAACTTATTACATAAGCATAATGTGAAAGCCCTGCGGCAACAACCAACTCCGAGGAACCATAAACATTCAAACCTAAGCGGATTTCGTATATACTTGCAAAATTAGGCGACTTCGTTTTTACATCGCCATCTTTTGTTTTAGCCACTTGTACTAACCAGTACCATAAATCGCCAAGTAAATCACTCTGTACAAACATATTGAATTTCATAGGTTCTTCTTTGTACATAGCAATTTCACCTAAATTTAGCGACCACAAGTTTGTTTTGCTGGAATAAGTATATTCACCACTTTGAGGATGATTAATATATCCATCAGCGCTTGAGTTTATTGAAGTGTGATAAATATATATTCCCCATGAATTTTCATAAAAATCACTCAATGCTTGACTTTTCAGCATCTGCGCAAACATAATAAAAGAACAAAGAACTATAAGTTTTTTCATAGATATATATTTTTTAATATTTGCTTAGCAAAAATATATAATATTCCCAACTCCCCACTCATTACATGTCCCTTTTGCCTTGTAACTCATAATTTACTATTTCACTAATAAACTACTTCACTACTCTATATTTTTCTTCCTTACCTGTCCCTTTTTCCACTTCGCTTTATCAAACAGATTGCCGTCTTCAGTATAATTTTTCCATTTTCCTTCTTTTTTACCATCTTTGTATTTTCCTTCAATTTTAATTACACCGCTATCATAATAAAAGAAAGCATCACCGTTTGGTTTGCCGTCATTAAATTCAATAACCGCTTTCTTAGCGCCATTTTCATAATATTCTATATATTCATCTTTAATTTTTTCATCATCGTTATATATCATTTCGGCTTTTACTGTTTGTAATTCGCTGTCGAAATAAAATGTTGCTTTTCCAATTACTTTTCCTTCTTTATAATTTACTGAACTCGCAAGATTTCCGCTTGCATAAAATGTTTTGCAAAGCCCGTTAATGTTGCCATTTTTGATGTTGCATTCAAGTTTCAATGATCCGCTATCATTTTTTAATTCCAATTTGCCATCTTTATTTAGTTGCTCTGGCGAAAGCTTGGTTTTAAATTTTAAAGAATCATATTCATTCAAATATAGTTCTTCTGCAGCCGACTCAATTTTTTCAAGCTCATCGCTGTATAGCGCGTCTTCATTGTGAGAAACGATTAGAGTTGTCTTAAATAATTCCCCGTCTGAAGCAAGCTGGAATCCAATATTTGAAAAACTAAGAATCAGGTCTTTGTTTTCATGAACACCTTTACGTTTTTCAGCATTACTGTAGCAATAAAGATGAGTGTACATTTCGGGTGTCCGAACAAAAATTGTAACATTTGATTTATTCTCGAAATTTTCTTTGAATGTTACAAAATCTTTATTTTTTTCAAGAGTTTTGCCGGCTAAATAATCATCAATTATATCCATCAGCGAAGATGGTGAATTGCTGAATACTACATAATTGTCAATATATGTAAAATAAGGTTTCTCAAGCTTTCCAAATAGTTTCCCGAAAAACATTTTAAAAAATCCTTTGATGTTAAGGTAATTAATTTTGTATTCCTTGTAATCTATCGCTTCAAATTTCAATGGCGACCTTTTCTTTATTTGTGATGTGAGGTGCTCCATCCCTTTTTTAGCATCTTCAATATCTTTAGCATTAATTAATATACTTACATCTCCCTCTTTTGAATTAGCCACAGGTCGTAGCTTTATAAAAGCAATTTCATTTCCTATCCAACCGAAAAAATCATTATTAAGATTAACTTTTAAAAATTTTTCTAATTTTTTTACCATCTTATTATAATCTTCGTATTGTTCTCCGTTTTCTGCAGAAAAAGCGGTAGTAAGATTTTTATAAAATTCATTAAAATCTTCAAAACACATACTAAGATATAAAGCTGACTTATCGGATGCAATTTTGTACCCGTCCGATTTACCCGGATCTACGCCTGATAGGGCTTTTAGATAAGATGATACGCTATCGGGAATATTTGTATAACCTGAAAAACTAAGCTGTTCGTTTTCTAAGTTTACGTTAAAAGCAGAAAATTTAATAATACTACTTAATGAATTTGCCAAATCGCTTTCTTCAGATAGATAGCATTGCATGAACTTTGGTACCAGGCTATAATTAAAATAAAAATTGAATAGTTTTTTAGAGCCAATTTCTCCTGCTACAGCCTGAAATTCGGTATTCTTAATCCAATTTTCTTTATCCTTTTGTTTAATAGATTTTTCAATTAAAATAGGGGAGTAGGTTCCAATAAAAAGATTGTCAATAAAAGTAATATAGAGTACTTCCAATGTTTTAATATCTGTAAGTTCAATTATTTCGGTGCCTTCGTAATTTCTTTTCGACATCGAATATCCAAAAGCTTCGATAATTGTTTTTATATAATCTTTTACGAATGTTATTTTCGACGCTTGCTTCATGTTGACAACAAACAAAAAATCATAGTCGTTTCCGGATATCATGTGCGCTGAAATGAGCATTTGACGGTCGCTAAAAAGCATATCCATTGTTGAATTGCCTTTGATAATTGAATCTAACGAAGCTGCGCTTTTGCTGATTTCTTCAAAGTGTTTGGTTGTGCAAAGATGTTTCCACATCTTGCTGTCGCTTAAGGTACTCCAGCCTTTGGTTAGATCAGAAGTCTCAATTATATAAACAGCATCGTCGGGAATAGCCGTAAAAGGATTCCTGTTTTTACTTTCCGAAAACCATACATAAGCAATAATTCCGGCTATTGCAATTATTAAAATAATAAAAAACCAAAGAACAATTTTTTTCCTTTTGCTCATAATATTAATTTAAATGGAGACTATCAAAATTATAAAATATTTTTTAATTCGTGAAAGGAATCTGAAAAAACCTTAATAATAACGTCATTGCAAGGAACGAAGCAATCTCTGTTTTAGTGAAATAATAAGATTGCTTCGCTTGAAAGCCATAGCGATTATGGTGTTTCTTATCTTTTGCTATTACAAATGAACATTTAATGTTGGACTTCGAGTAATTCCGATCATCCCGATAATTTCCGCAAAGTCGTTACACTCTATGAAAGTAATGAATTGCCACGACCTTTGGTAGCTGAGCGCAGTCGAAGCTTAGGTCGTGGATAATTAAAAGAGAAGAAGGAGGGCTTCAACCAAAATGTGAATTATTCAGATAAGATATGATGTGTAGATAAAATTTATTTCCTTACAAAATGAGGCATTTCAAGAGGCAGTTCAATAGAAAGCTCAACAAACCCCATATATTTCCCGTTTTCAAACCATGGAGATTGATGAATTAGTTTTTTAATTCCATTTTTTTCTATTGTATATGAATTACTGTTTCCTTGTTGTAACATTGCTTTAACCTTACTGCGTGCCGGCTCCGGATGACAATTAAGTATATTTGTACCTATTAATTCTTTTCCTCCATCTTTTTCAAAGGTTTTACAGGATTTATCATTCATGTATAGAATCACTCCATCTTCATCGCAAACTGTTATTGCAGAAGGAAATTCTTTTTCCCAGTTATTCATATAGAAATATTTTGATAAATGTTAAAAATCTATTCATTGTTAGTTCAAAGTGTAAACAAAAAACATCATTGCGAGGAACGAAGCAATCTCTTTTATGGAATGCAAATAAGATTGCTTCGGTCGAAAAGCCCTCGCAATGACGTTTTTTTGTATCCAATACTGATAAAATATATCACTTTGTTTTATTAAAAAACACCAACTGACCATCAATGCTATCTAATACAATTTCTGATTCTTTATGAACCTGCCCTGATAAAATCATTTTAGATAATTCGTTTAAAACTTTTCGTTGAATTACCCTTTTTAAAGGTCTGGCGCCTAGTTGAGGATCAAACCCGAGTTCTGAAATTCTTTCAATAGCTTCAGGCGCAACGACTAATTTAATACCGTTTTCAGCAAGTGTTATTTTTAGCATATTTAATTGCAGTTCAACAATTTTTGTAATTTCTCCTCTTTTGAGCGGATTGAACATAATTATCTCATCTAACCTGTTCAAAAATTCAGGACGAATAGTTTTTCTAAGCAATTCGTAAAGTTCTTTTCTCGTTTCGGAGATTATCTCATCACGATTCATTTCATTTAATGATTCAAATTTTTCATGTATTATATGAGAACCGAGATTTGAGGTCATAATAATTATTGTATTCTTGAAATCAGCCGTTCTTCCTTTGTTATCAGTTAGTCTGCCCTCATCAAGTACCTGAAGCAAAATGTTGAAAACATCAGGATGCGCTTTTTCAATTTCATCTAAAAGCACTACTGAGTATGGCTTTCTACGCACTGATTCTGTTAGTTGCCCGCTTTCTTCATAACCAACGTATCCGGGAGGCGCTCCAATAAGTCTTGAAACAGTATGCCGTTCCTGGTACTCACTCATATCTATACGTATTAATGCATTCTCATCATTAAAAAGAAATTCAGCAAGAGCTTTTGCCAGCTCAGTTTTTCCAACACCCGTTGTTCCCAAAAAAATAAATGATCCTATCGGACGTTTTTTATCTTGCAAACCTGCCCTGCTGCGACGTATGGCATTTGATATTGCTTCAATTGCTTTATCTTGCCCTACTACCCGCTTATGTAATTCCTCTTCCAGATTCAATAATTTTTCTTTTTCGCTTTGCAGCATTTTATTTACGGGAATACCTGTCCATTTCGACACTACATCGGCAATGTCTTCTGCATCAACCTCCTCTTTTATTAATGCCGAGCCACCCTGCATTTCCTGCATTTTCGATTTTAACTCTTCTAATTCAATTTCTGCATCTTTTATACGCCCGTAGCGTAGTTCAGCAACTTTTCCATAATCGCCTGAACGTTCCGCCTGATCTGCTTCAAACTTGTAATTTTCTATATCTTTTTTTATTTTCTGTATGCTGTCAACCACTTTCTTTTCAGCCTGCCATTTGCTTTTTAAAAGATTTCTGTTATCATTTAAATTGGCAATCTCTTCATTTAAAGAATTTAATTTTATTTTATCGTTCTCCCTTTTTATTGCCTCTCGTTCAATTTCAAGTTGCCTGATACGCCTTTCAATTTCATCTAATTCTTCAGGTACCGAATTAATTTCAAGCCTCAATTTTGAAGCAGCTTCATCAATCAAATCTATTGCTTTATCGGGAAGAAAACGATCAGTGATATATCTTTGTGAAAGCTCAACAGCTGCAATTATAGCTTCATCTTTTATTCTTACCTGATGATGA
>JAAXXA010000133.1 GCA_013334735.1 Bacteroidota bacterium | reverse complement strand
TTTCTTTTCTCTATAACTGTCGATTCAAAATGTTCTTTTTCTCTTTCCATTTTCAGGTAATTTTCATAAGAAGCTTTATCTATCTCTCCTTTTTCAACAGCTTCAAGAACGGAACATCCAATCTCGCTGGTGTGAGTACAATCTTTGAACTTACAATTTTGCGAAAATCTAACAATCATATCAAATGTAATTTCCAGTCCGCTTGCTGTGTCTGCAATTCCAACTTCTTTCATTCCGGGGTTGTCAATTAAAATTCCACCATTTTCAAGAATGATCAATTCTCTGTGACTTGTTATGTGTCTCCCTTTATTTGTGCTCTGGCTAATTGTATCAGTTCGCATTATGGTTTTACCGGAAAGATTATTCAAAAGTGTTGATTTTCCAACACCTGAAGAGCCAAGCATACAATATGTTTTTCCTTTTTCTATAATAGCCTTAATTGCTTCGTATCCATCCTGTGTTTCGTTACTTATTGGAATAACCGGAACATTTTTAATTCTTATTTTTATATTCTCTAATATCTCCGAAACCTGATGTTCATTAATTAAATCTGTTTTACTGAGAACGATTATTGGACTGACCTTTGATGAATTACAGATGGTCAGGTATCTTTCAAGTCTGTTGATATTAAAATCCCTATCAACAGCTTGGACCAGAAAAGCATAATCAATGTTTGTTGCTATTATCTGAATTTCTCCAAATTGGCTTACCGCCTGTCTTTTAATAATAGAGAATCTTGGTAAAATCTTGTGAATTATAGCAAAACCTGAATCATAAGTTGTCAAAGCAACCCAATCACCTACAGCAGGAAAATCTTCACGACCATCAGCAGTAAAACGCATGTTACCGGTAATCTCAGCTTCAAATTCTCCTTCATCTGTCCTGATAATATAACGTTCCTTATGTTCAGCAATAACTCTACCTATCTCAAAACTACTGAGGTTATTATCTATCCTGAATTTCTCAAGATTGTTATTATATCCAATGTCTTCTAATTTCATTTCATTTTGTGTTTCAGTTTTTTTTTGAGCCAACCAACGTTTAAAAGGTTCTGATTTTGGTGATGTAATGGATTGAATCATTCTGAAAAGTTGCTCGGTATCGGCAACATCGGTCATTCGCATTTTGCCGTCTTCGGCAGGTAATTTCAAACGGTTACAAATTGTAACCATTTCGTTTTTTTTCATTTTATGCTGCTATTGCTAAATTATTTCTTTAATATTTTTTTGTACTCGTTTGCAAAAAACTTTTTTGAATTTGGTAAACCGACTGTTATGAGCGAGTGCTTGTGTGGCTTGACAATGGGTGCAATGTGCGTAAGCCAAAATGATTTATTCATTGTTCAATAATTTTCCAATATCCTGTTTTGTCGCTTCCCATACGTTCGATTATTCCCATTTTTTTTAGTTCTTGAATATGTCTTTTTATGGTTGCCGTAGAATATCCAGTTTTGTCGGCTAGTTCTCGATAATTTGCTTTTGGGTTTTGTTTTAAATGTTGCAAGATGTTTCGTTTTAAAGAGTCATTTACAAGGTCATTTACAGGGTCTTTTACAGGGTCATTTACAGGTTCAACAAACTGAACGTGCATTTCTCGATTTTTCAAAATATGGTTCTCGCCAAGCAATAAGTTTTCGAAAAAACGAAGTAAAAATTCATTGGTAGCGTGAATATTCTTTGTGTGGTTTTTGTAGTTAGCTCTTACCAATGCATTTCGAAAATACCACGAATGCTCTGCGAACAAATTGTTGTTTACTTTAAAGCCAAATGTACGCAAATATTTTATTAAAAAAATGGCTGTTGTTCGTGTATTGCCTTCACCAAAAATGTGAATTTGCCAAAGGTAGGAAATAAAATGTTCTATGTGTTCTATAACTTCTTGCTGACTTAATCCTTTATAGCTAAACTTTTTTTCTTGTTCAAAATCGTATTCCAACGTGGCTTTCAAGCTCTCGGCACTTCCGTAAAAAACCGTTTCGCCATTTAGCACCCACTCTTGTTTAGTGATGTTGTAATCACGGATTTTGCCTGCAAATTTGTAAATGCCATGAAATAACCTGCGATGAATAGCAATGTATTCTGCCGGTGAAAACGTAAATGTTTGTTCACTCAAAATTTCTGCAATTCGTGCCGAAACTTTATCGGCTTCTTCAGTGCGGTCTTCGTTTGTTTGGGTTGGGTGCTGTTTATAATAAGTGTCAATGCGTTGTTTTACTTCGTCAATGGTAATGTCGCCCTCAATGTTTTGTCTGGCAGTTTCTACGAGATAATCAGACGGTTTTAGCCCATCAACTTGTTGCAAACCGATAGCAGTTTTCCAAACTTTTGCTTTTTCTGCTTTGTTTGGCTCACCCTGTCGTATGTATTCTTCAAAATTATCCATTTTCTAAACTATTTTTTTTTATTGGGCTGTATATTCTTACGGGCATTTAATATCAATTTTTTTGAAAACAGATACAAATTACTGTTGTGTTAAGCGAAAAAGCCGCCATTTGGATAATTTGCAAATGCGGAAATGTGTTGAGCAAGTCGTTCATTTTTATCGGACAAACCGCTTTTCCCATTAAGATCGCTTAACTCAATGTTTACAGGGCTAAGGCTTTTTGCCAAAATTTGTAATGCTGTTTCTATCCAATTGTTCATAATATTTAATATGATTTAGTTAATCAATTAAAAAATGTTAAACTATTTCAATGCCTATTACTTCTTCACCTATAACATATCTTAATGGTTCTGTCTTAAAGGTGTTTTAATTTTGTTTCCTTTTATTTCAACTTTCATTTTCACTTTGTGATTTTTGTTGAGTTAATCAATTCTTTTACATCAACTTCTAATAGTTTTGCAATAGCAACAAGATTTTCCATAGAAGGCTGTACTTCATTGGTACACCAGCGGGATATTGTTGTTTCGTTTTTGCCGAGTTGTTCAGCTAACCATTTGTTTGTCTTGGCTTGCTCTGCTAAAACCGCTTTCAACCTGTTAATTGCTTTCTTATTCATATTTATTAGCATTTGGTGCAAATATATAAACTTTTTATGAAATACGAAAAAATTCTTTTTATTAAAGCGTTGGGGGAAATGGCTCTTTTGATTTTGCCGAAGCGGTGGCTTTGTGTGTTGGGGCAAAAGCAAATGTGCCATTTGTGCGGCTGGCTATAATTCGCATTTTATACAAATTTTACTACTAAAAATTATGTTTTCATTTTAAAGAAAAGCTGAAAAGCACAAAAAAACGCTATAAATAAAAGACAAAGTACCGGGTAATTCCAATAATATTTTGAAAAAAAAGTGATCTCATTATTAAGTGATAATTGTGTGGTTAAGCTTCCTTCCGGAGTTTCTGCCTGCAATTTAATACTACCGTATGAATCTATAAATTCTGTTATTCCACCATTTGAACATCTGCCTACACTTCGGCGGGTTTCAATACAACGAAGGCGAGTAATATTAGCCATTTGTTTTTGAAAATATTTTGTAGGCCACCAAGCTTCGTAAGATAATTGGACGAAACACTCAGCGCCTGCAACTGCCATATCGCTCCATATTGCCGGATAATTTTGCTCCACACAGATAGGTGTCCCGAGTTTTATTTTTCGTCCGTCTTGTGTTTTCAATTCAATTAATTGAATATGCTTAGCAGCTTTATAATAGCCCGAATCGTTAATAGATATAGGAAAGAATGGAATTTTGGAAAGGAAATTAAGATATGGAATTTTTTCGTATCCCGGCGAAAGGTGTACTTTATCATAATATTGATATTCGATTTGCGAAATACCCCGCTGAATTAATGTTGCCCTGTTTACTCTTCTTCTATCATTTGAAGGCGCATCATAAGGTATCATTTGCATTCCCACTAAAAGGGGGGTTTTCCAATCGGTAACAGCTGTGTCAATAAATCCATAGAACATTTTATCGTTACCATGGTCAACTGCTGCTTCATGCCAGACATATAAATCACTTTTAGCGCCACGATTTTTCAATTCAAAATCAATAGAATCAGTAATATATGTTAACCTTTCAATTTTGCTGATATAACCATTGTATGTATCTGAGGCAAATAAACTAAAATTGGTATTAATCAATGTAATATTAATTTCTTGTTTAGGCTGTTTACTAATTTGCATATATCTTATTTGCATATAAATAAGAGGAGGAAGTATCATTATGCAGCAAATAAAGCTTATCTTTTTTATAAAAGAGAACGAAAATAATTTCTTTTGATTTTTTTTAAACTGAAAAAACAGTAAAACATTAAATGCCATTACCCAACTTGCAATTGACCAAACTCCGAAAATATCAATAAACTGAATTATCCAGATATTTTGGCATTGCGAATGAGAGAGCATCAGGTATCCAGATGTATTGTCGAGCCATTGATAAATCCATTCCCAAAGTGCTATAATAAAAGGAAATATTATCAACGATTTATCAAACCCGAATTTCTTTTTAAACGGATAAAATAAAGCGAATGAAATAGATGACATTAGCAATTCATCT
The DNA here is from genome assembly GCA_013334735.1 of Bacteroidota bacterium. Classification (GTDB taxonomy): domain Bacteria; phylum Bacteroidota; class Bacteroidia; order Bacteroidales; family CG2-30-32-10; genus JAAXXA01. The sequence goes on along the minus strand of JAAXXA010000133.1, from coordinate 2,953 downwards.
AATGCACCTGCAAAAACGAGTAATACCTTTTGGGGAACCAACAAAAACCCATTACATATAATAAAATAAGCGACTAAAGAAAAAAACAATGCCGGTTTGTAAAAGCTCCAAAAAGTATTTTTGTTTTCTAATGAAATAAACAATGGAATAAATGCAAACCATGCAATAAATGAAAGGTTTACATCGAAAAACATGTTCCATGAAAAGCCATATAAAATGGCAGAAATTAGCCAATTGGGTGTTTTACAAATTAATTTGAAATAAGAATTGTTTTTTTTTACTGTTTGGGAATTTTTGAGAATATGTTTTTTTTTCATAATTTGTTTGCTCGGGAACCACCGGTAAATGGGCTTTGATACCGATTAGCTTTCTGTAATATTTATTTGTAAAAGTCACTCAGAGCCGACACGATTATTTTAATTATCAATTAATACAGATAGTCCTAAAATCGTGGCGTGTCGAAGAGTGGCTGTCTATATAGCGCTTCGACTATCTTTTCCTTTCACAATGTTGCAGAAAAATCAGCTCTCCGCCATGGCGGACTGACCGCTATATTAAATTCAGTACTTTTGCGTAACATCAGTTAATTATTAATGTAAATAATCACAGAAAAAATTAAAAACTCTACAAACTTTCAGCAAAATCAAGCTCTACACGCAGATTGTCAATAATAAATGTTTGCCTGTCGGGAGTATTTTTGCCCATATAAAAAGAGAGCATATCGGGTATTGTAGAAGTGCTTTTAAGTATCACAGGATCGAGTCGCATCGAAGGACCTATGAAATGTTTGAATTCGTCAGGTGAAATTTCGCCAAGCCCTTTAAAACGTGTTATTTCAGGTTTAGCGCCCAGTTCTTTCATTGCCTCGTGCTTTTCTGTGTCGGAGTAGCAATAGAATGTTTTTGATTTATTCCTTACACGGAAAAGAGGTGTTTGCAATATGTACAAATGTCCGTTCTTAACCAGATCGGGAAAAAATTGCAAAAAGAATGTGATAAGCAATAAACGAATGTGCATCCCGTCCACATCAGCATCAGTAGCTATAACTATATTGTTATAACGAAGGTTTTCAAGGTCTTCTTCGATGTTTAATGCCGATTGCAGCAAATTAAATTCTTCGTTTTCGTAAACCACTTTTTTGTTCATGCCATAGCAGTTAAGAGGTTTCCCTTTTAAACTGAAAACAGCTTGAGTATTTACATCCCTTGTCTTAGTGATGGATCCGCTTGCCGAATCACCTTCGGTAATAAACAAAGTAGTTTCAAGTTTCCTTTCGTTATTAGTGCAATAATGAATTCTGCAATCTCTTAACTTTTTATTGTAAAGACTTGCTTTTTTAACGCTGTCCTTTGCTATTTTCTTAATGTTTGCAAGCTCTTTGCGTTCTTTTTCCGACTGCAATATCTTACGATAAAGAGCTTCGGCTGTTTCGGAATTTTTATGAAGAAAATCGTCAAGTTGTTTTTTAACAATATCATTGATATAATTTCGGATCGTCTGCCCTTTAGGTTCCATATACTGAGAACCAAGTTTTGTTTTAGTCTGCGATTCAAATACCGGTTCCTGAATTTTAATACTGATAGCGGCTACTATAGAAGACCGTATGTCGCTTGCTTCAAAATCTTTTTTATAAAATTCTCGAATAGTTTTAACAACAGCTTCACGAAATGCAGCCTGGTGAGTACCTCCCTGTGTAGTGTGAGTACCGTTTACAAAAGAATAATATTCTTCGCCATATTGGTTTTGGCTGTGAGTCATTGCAAACTCAAAATCACTATCATTAATATGAATAATAGGATAAACAAGGTTTGCGCCGCTTATATATTTTGTAAGGAGATCAAGCAATCCGTTCTCGGCATAATATTTTTGACCGTTAAAATAAATGGAAAGACCGGTGTTCAGGAATGAATAATTCCAAAGTAAATTCTCAATGTATTCGGTAATAAAATGATAATTTCCGAATATTGTTTCATCGGGAACAAATGTAATAATGGTGCCGTTACGTAATTCAACCGCATCATCTTTGCTTTCAGCAATAAGGTTCCCGTTGGCAAATTCAGCTGATTTTGCTTTACCGTCTCTTACAGATTGCACTTTAAAATATGATGATAATGCATTTACAGCTTTTGAACCGACACCGTTCAAACCTACGGTTTTTTTAAACACTTCACTGTCGTATTTAGCGCCGGTATTTATTTTGGAAACCACGTCAACCACCTTACCTAAAGGGATCCCACGCCCAAAATCTCTAACGGTAACTTTTTGATCTTTTATAGTGATTTCAATTTTTTTACCAAAGCCCATTATAAACTCATCCACTGAATTATCAAGAGTTTCCTTGAGCAATACATAAATTCCATCGTCGTGTGATGCGCCATCGCCCAATTTACCTATATACATACCGGGCCTTAAGCGGATATGGTCTTTCCAATCAAGGGAAACAATACTTTCTTCGTTATAATTTTCTGACATGTATTAAATCTTTAACAATGCTTCTGTTCTGCAAATATATTAAAATTCACTCATTTATACTTTGTGCAAAATTATTTATTATTTACAAAATTAATGTCCTGCAATATTTCGTACCTACGGAACACATTAAAATTAAAATTATACTTAATCTATAAACTATTCGCTTCTTTCGAGTTAGAGATTATACACAAAACGGTATAAAATGTCGCATTTTGTTATTTATTATTATTTGGGGCTAAAGCCCTATTTTTCTCATCTTTTTTTAACCACGACCTGAAGGTCGTGGCAATTCATAATGCGGAAATTTATCCCGTTAAAAGTATAGCTTATAAAATTACTTGATTTCTAACTCTTGTTGTTTCTTATTACCTTTTCCCTTATGCCTTATAAACTTATACCTTATGCCTTATGCCTTTTCACTTTTCACTTTTCACTTTTCACTTTCAACTTACTACCTTAAACTCCGTTCTCCTGTTGTTTG
>JAAXXA010000132.1 GCA_013334735.1 Bacteroidota bacterium | reverse complement strand
CTGCCTTCCAAACCTACAATGGGATCTGATCCTGATTATGGTCATGTATCCGAAAATCATGGGATTCTTGTAGATCAGGTGTTAAAAGGTGACCAAACATTATGGTGGGTTTTTAATGATAAAGGTAATGTTCATACCGAATCGCAAGGTGTGCCAATAGGTTTGGAAATCCGCGCTCAGGCTTTTGCTTTTGCTACCAATGATGAAATTAATAATATGACATTTTACAGTTACGAAATTATTAACCGTTCTACTTACAGATTAACCGAAACTTACTTTAGTCAGTGGATTGATACTGACCTAGGTTTTTCTAACGATGATTATGTTGGCTGCGATGTAAAAAGAGGTCTTGGATATTGTTATAATGGTAAAGATGTTGATGGCTCAGGTCAAACTCAGGCTTATGGCGCACAGCCTCCCGCTATTGGGGCTGACTTTTTTCAGGGACCTTATATGGATCCTGACGGTTATGATAATCCTTCATTTGATGGTAATGGGTTACGTGGTCCTTCATTTCACGGGAGTTGTGATATAGTTACTAATGACGGTGTTGCTATTCCTATGATCTATGGTGATAGTATGAGTGGTAATTTTCTTGTAAATTCTGCTGCTATTAATGGTGTAAATTTCGGAAATGGAATTATTGATGATGAACGTTTTGGTATGAGAAGGTTTGTTTATCACAATAATTCGGGGCAAGGCGCTCCCGAATACAGCACCGACCCCGAAATTGCTATTGATTACTACAATTTTCTGAAAGGTATCTGGAAAGACGGAACAAAAATGCTTTATGGAGGTAATGCTCATACAGGCGCTGGCGCTTATGGTCCTGAATGCGATTTTATGTTTCCGGGAGATTCCGACCCATGTAACTGGGGAACCAAAGGTCAGGCTACCGGCGCAACTGAACCATGGACAGAACAAACTGCCGGAAACCAACCTGATGATCGCCGTTTTATGCAATCTGCAGGTCCTTTTACTCTTGAAGCCGGTGCAGTTAATTATATCACTGTTGGTATTCCCTGGGCAAGGGCAACTCAGGGTGGTCCATGGGCTTCCGTTGAATTACTTAGAGTTGTTGACGACAAATGTCAACGCTTATTCGATAACTGTTTTAAAGTTGTTGATGGTCCTGATGCCCCTGATTTAACTATTCAGGAACTCAATAAAGAAATAATTATTTATATTTCAAATAAATCTAATAATAATAAAAACGAATCTTATCAGGAATGGGATCCTTCAATCATTTCTCCTGATAATTTATCCGGAAGCAATCGTTATGATTCACTATACCGCTTTGAAGGTTATCAGATCTTCCAGTTAAAAGATGCCACTGTATCTATTGCTGAAATACACGACCCTGATAAAGCAAGAATTGTTGCTCAATGTGATGTTAAAAATTTTGACAAACAAAACAATCCCATAGGAACACTTGTCAATTACAATTTTGATGAGGCTGTTGGCGGTAATGTTCCTGTTGAAGAAGTTGTCGGTGCAAATAAGGGTGTTGTGCATTCGTTCCGCTTTTTAAATGATGAATTTGCAACCGGCGATAAAAGGCTTATTAATCACAAACAATATTATTATGTGGCGGTTGCTTATGCTTACAATAACTATATGAAATATTCTCAGGATGCTAATACTCAAATACCGGGAGTTAGCAATTTAAACGGGCAGAAAAAAGTATATCTTGCAGGACGCAAAAATATTAAAACTTATACTGCTATTCCTCACGATCCTTCACCCGAAGCAAACGGAACTGTTAAAAATTCAGAATACGGAATAGGTCCCAAAATTACAAGAGTTGAAGGACAAGGTAATGGAGGTATGATACTCGAACTTACTCAGGCTACTATTAATGAAATTTTAGCTAATGGTAAATCTCTGCATCCTGTTTATGAAAATTCACATGGTCCCATAGATGTTAAAGTTGTTGACCCTCTGAATGTTGAATCGGGAGAGTTTACTTTAAAATTTAATGTTGATACTGTTTCTACAATTGATAGCTCTTCGTGGACATTAATTAATAATACAACCGGCGACGTTTATCATTCTGAAAATACTATTAAAATAGCTAATGAGCAAATATTTTTAGATGAAAATCTCTTGATAGAACTGGGGTTATCAATTACTATACAACAGGTTTATAAACCTGGTGATATTACTAATGCCGTGGATAATGGATTTATTCAATCAAGCATTACTTATGCCGATAGCTCTAAAATGTGGTTGACCGGAGTTGCAGATCAGGATGGAGGAGGATATTGGAACTGGATTCGTTCAGGTACCTCTAAAGATGATATTTATCCTGATAATTCCGATTACAATCCGCCTCCTGCAACTCCTGTTGAAGGTGTTCAATATTGGCTTGATCCTCAGAAAAAATTAGGTAAAATGATAGAAAGTATGTGGGCTCCTTATAGATTATGCGCTAAAGCAGGTGTTGTAGGACCTGATGCAGGAGATAGAGGAAATGGTGTTGCATGGGATAATGCTCTTTCGATGAACAGTAATAAATTTGAAAATTTGGCAAGTATTGATTTAGTGCTTACTCCGGATAAGAGCAAATGGACAAGATGTGTCGTTTTGGAAACAACCGACGAAATTAATACTACTCTTACAGAAGGTAATGTAAAGAAGTTTGATTTAAGAGCGCATCAGTCTGTTGATAAATTAGGAGACCCTGATGGATCAGGTACAACAGGTATGGGATGGTTCCCCGGTTACGCTATTAATGTTGAAACAGGCGAACGTCTGAATATTATGTTTGGCGAAAGTTCATGGCTAATAGGCGAAAACGGGCGCGATATGATATTTAACCCAACGCAAAATTATACTACAGCTTCTTTAAACGAAATATTATGGGGAGGCAAACATTTTGTTTATGTAATGGGACATAATGGAGATATGGCAACAGATTGCCCTGCTTATGATGAAGGACAATGGATACACAATCAGTTGGCTTTTCCTAACGATCTGAACCATTCAACTAGTAAAAGAAATGTTTTTAAAGATGCCATGTATGCCGGAATACCTATGTTCTCAGGTAAATCGGAATGGTTGTCGAATGAAGTTAAAATCAAAATACGAATGTCGAAGCCATATAAAACAAATTATTCAACTTATGGCGCCACAACTCCGCAAAATAATAATTATCCTTTGTACACATTTTCAACAGGCGATATTATGACCGTTACTGACAATGTAGAAACTGCTAAAACAGCGCTGGATCTTATTAACGTGGTTCCGAATCCTTATTATGGTTACTGTGGATATGAAAAAAATCAGATTGATAACAGAATAAAAATTACAAATCTTCCTGAAAAATGTACTGTTTCCATATATACAGTAAATGGTATATTAGTTAGACAATTTTTAAAAGATGAAGAAAAAACTTCAATTGATTGGGATTTGAAAAATTTTGCAGGTATCCCTATTTCCGGAGGCATTTATATTATTCATGTAAATGTTGAAGGTGTGGGTGAGAAAACGATTAAATGGTTCGGTACATTACGACCAATTGACCTTAACTCATTCTAAATAGTTATTGTATATAATGTTTAATATTTTGAATATCGAATATCGATTAACGAATGATGATTTTAGAAGAAATGAAAAGCAAAAATCGTTAATCCTTGTTCTTAAATCAGTAGCTTTAACTTTATGGTAAGATAATAATAATGTTAAAACTTACGCAATTAATAATAGTATAAACGCATAAAAAAATTATATATGAAAAGAGTTGATAAAATTTTAGTCCTCGCAATATTATTAATTGCATTTTTTCCCGCTATACGTTTAACAGCAGGGAATGAAGACAGATCAGGGCAAGCCGGCGCATCAGAGCTTTTAATAAACCCTTGGTCCCGCAGCTCGGGATGGGGCAATGCCAATTCTGCATCAGTTCGCGGACTCGAATCATTATATACTAATGTTGCAGGTACCGCTTTTACAAATAAAACGGAACTTATTTTTGCCAGAACAAGCTGGCTTAAAGGCTCAGGTGTTAATATAAGCGCTTTTGGTCTATCTCAAAAAGTTAGCGAAACAGGTGTGCTGTGTCTTTCAATTATGTCGATGTCGTTTGGTGATATTCCTATAACTACTGTTGACCTGCCTGAAGGAGGTATAGGTACTTTTTCTCCTAATTTGATGAACATTGGGGTTTCGTATGCAAAAGCTTTTTCAAATAGTATTTATGGAGGAATTGCCTTAAAAATAATTTCCGAATCTATTTCTGATGCTACTGCACAGGGTGTTGCAATTGATGCCGGAATACAATATGTAACAGGTGAAAAAGAAAACATAAAATTTGGTATTTCGATGAAAAACGTAGGACCCCGAATGAAATTTACAGGTGATGGTCTTTCATTTAGAGGATTTATACCGGGGAATGCTAATCAATTTACTGTTGAACAACGTTCTGCCGAATTTGAATTACCTTCGTTAATTAATATAGGAGCAGCTTATGATTTTACTATTAATAGTAATAACAGACTTACTGCAGCCGGAAACTTCACTTCCAATTCTTTCACAAAAGACCAGTATATTCTTGGTCTTGAATATGCTTTCAAAAAAATCCTAATGCTGCGCGCAGGTTATGCTTACGAAAAAGATATACTTAAAAAAGCTACCAGAACATCTGCTTTGACCGGACCTTCGGCAGGTTTTACCGTTGACATACCTATGAATAAGGAAAAAGGCTCTACTTTTGGTCTTGATTATTCATTCAGGGCTTCAAATCCTTGGCAGGGAACACACTGCATAGGGGTTAGAATAAATTTATAAAATTTAAAACCCACAACTTTATTGCTCCGCCCCGGCGGATGATTTAAGAACAAGGAACAGTGTTCGCTAAGGCGAATATGATTTTGGAAATATCAAAAATCGTTAATCCTTGTTCTTAAATTTTTTTATAAAATACACCAAGTGAATAGATGAGTTTTTTTGTAAAATTAAAGAAAATGGACGCAAAATACTATACTAAAGAAGGACTTGAAAAGTTAAAAGAAGATCTTAACAAGTTGAAATCCATAGAAAGACCTCTGATTTCCCAGCAAATAGCTGAAGCAAGAGATAAAGGTGATTTATCGGAAAATGCTGAATACGATGCCGCTAAAAATGCCCAGTCAATGCTTGAACTAAAGATTTCAAAAATGGAAGAGTTAGTTACTAATGCGAAAATTATTGATGAATCAAAACTCGACAATTCCAAAATTTTTATTCTCTCGAAGGTTAAAATAAAAAATCTGAATAATAAATCAATTATGACTTATTTATTGGTACCAGAAAGCGAAGCCGATTTAAAGTCAGGAAAATTATCAGTTACTTCACCTATAGCTGCAGGTTTACTTGGTAAAAAAGTAGGCGAAAAGGTTGAAATATCCGTTCCTGCCGGAAAACTAACATTTGAAATAATAGAAATATCCAGATAAAATAAAGTAGAAAGTTCATAAAGTAGAAAGTTCTAAAGTGAAAAACAAAAACTTTACAAACAGTATGAACTTTACAAACTTTACAACTTTACAAACTTTACACTTATTATGGCTACAATATTTACTAAAATTATAAAAGGCGAAATACCTTCATATAAAATTGCTGAAGACGATAAATATTTTGCATTCCTTGATATTAACCCTTTATCAAAAGGTCATACTCTCGTTATTCCTAAAATAGAAACAGATAATATTTTTGACTTGGATGATGAAACGTATAGAGGTTTATTTCTTTTTGCAAAAAAAATTGCCAAAGCTATTGAAAAGACTATTCCGTGTAAAAAAGTAGGTATAACTGTAATTGGACTAGAGGTGCCACACGCTCATATTCACTTGATCCCTATTAATGGTATTTATGATATTGATTTCAGCAAGCCAAAATTAAAATTTACACACGATGAATTTGAGGCTATTGCCAGCCAAATAGCTAAAGCTTTATAATTTTCATCGTCATTGCGAGGTACGAAGCAATCCCTTGACTATCAATTATGAGATTGCTTCGGGCGAAAAGCCCTCGCAATGACGATTTGTGTTTTATTATCTATTTAATCTTATGCCTTTCTCTCGGGGTTTTCAGCCAGAAATGACTTCCATCCTGAATATGCTTTTTTATTCTCCTGAGCGCCTTTTTGAAAATAATGACAAACCGCTAATGCCAAACCATCTGTTGCATCAAAATATTTAGGAGCTTCTTTTATTTTTAAAAGATTCATTAACATATATGCCACCTGTTCTTTAGAGGCATTTCCATTTCCTGTAATTGATTGTTTTATTTTTCTGGGAGAATATTCAAAAACGGGTATTGAACGATACAGGGCTGCCGCGATAGCTACACCCTGCGCTCTGCCAAGCTTTAGCATGGATTGGATATTTTTTCCGTAAAATGGAGCTTCAATAGAAAACTCATCGGGTTTATGAAAATCAATTAATTCTAACGTGGTTTCAAAAATTTTTTTTAGTTTTAAAGGCTGATTCTCTATTTTATTCAATTTGATAACATCCATTTTGATAAGTTCAGGAGAATTGCCTTTAATTAAAATCAATCCATAACCCATGATATTTGTCCCGGGATCTATACCTAGTATAATTTTTTCTGTCATTAATTAAAAATGAATAAAACAAAAATATATAAAATATACGGATTTATTATTAAAATTGCCATAATCGTTATCGCGTTGTGTTTTATTTATTGGCGTTTAATAGTTAAATATAGTTTGCATACAACATTAATGTCTTTTAAAGAATCATTTTTACAACCTTCTTTTACCGGGACTTTTTTATTGGTTATAATTTTAATGATAGTAAATTGGTCTATTGAAACATTAAAATGGAAATATCTTATCAGAAAAATTGAAATAGTGCCTTTTCATAGAGCTTTTTTCGCGGTACTTACAGGAGTAACAATAAGTATTTTTACCCCAAACAGGATAGGCGAATACGGTGGGCGGGTGTTTGTTCTTAGAAAAGCTAAAAGGTGGGAAGGCGTTTTTATTACAGTTCTTGGTAGTATGAGCCAGTTGCTTGTAACGCTGTTTGTCGGTTCTATAAGTTTTGTTTTTTTTGCTCACGAATACATTACTCTGCCATTTTATCCTGAGTATTCTTTTTATGGTCTTGTACTGATAGCATTTACTTTTACGGTAATTTTACTTTTATTGTTCTTTAATATTTCTTTCCTTACAGGCTTAATGAGCAAATTCAAAGGTCGGCTGCGACGAATTAGTTTGTATGGAAGAGTTTTTTCATTTTATACTTTTAAAGAGTTACTAATAACGCTTTTATTTAGTTCTTCAAGATACTTAATATTTATAATACAGTTTTATCTTTTATTAAACCTTTTTAACGCGAAAATCCCTTTCGGACAGTCATTTATTATGGTATCAGTGATTTACTTTGTAATGGCAACAATTCCTACAATAACATTAACGGAAATTGGTGTAAGAGGATCCGTGG
>JAAXXA010000691.1 GCA_013334735.1 Bacteroidota bacterium | reverse complement strand
CTCTCCCCAAAAGTAAAATCCCATACTGCAAACTAACAGCATGTGATCTCGCCAGTGCCCTCGAGTAATGAGAACCAGTAGCAGCGAGAGTGGAAGAAAATAAAATAGAAAAATTGGCGAATAAAACAAACTTTGATAGAAAATGGGAGGATTATGACTCATATAGAACTGCTGTAATTCAATATCCACCTCAAAATTTAAGCCTAAGAGATAAAGATAAACTACTTTGGGGTAAATCATTTTATCGTCAATTAATACAAGATTTAAAAAATAATTTCGAACCTGCCGAAACTATCTCATAATACTGGTAGTCTAGGTGCGAAGTACTTTCTTAAGCTTTTCCTATCGGGATGTACTTCGGGATATTCGTTTAAAAAATAATTTTTAGTCTGATCAAAAATAATTTGGTCAGACTTTTTTGTTTTTGTATTAAGTTATGATATTTTATCAACCAAAAATGTTGAGAACCCTTGAAAACAGAGCCGACCGGACAGACCTCTCCCTGTAATATTTTTTACAAAACATATTTAAATTAAGCTGCTTGTGTTTTGTTTTGTGCGTCAATTGTAGATTTTAACGCAATTCGTTGGGCTATGCGGACAGCATTAGCAGTATGTATTCCGAAAAATATCCAAAGTTTCTCTGTAGCTTTTGTTCTCGCTTTTACTTTACTAAGGGTGTAGTGATTTTTTTCAGTACCAAAGCTTCCTTCCATACGGGTTGCTCTTTCTTTTGAAAGTAAACTTTTTATCTTTTTTGTGTCTGCTTGATATTGTTGAGCTATTTTACCTTTTGGGATAAAGCTTGTTACGATATCATTCTTTGTGCAGTACTTACGGTTTTTATTATTTGCATAAATATTATCTGCTCCCAGATGAGTACATTTTCCAAAAAGATTTCTGTGTAAGCTTATAGATTGAATAAGGCGAATCCCTTCATTGAAAGCATTAAAGCTAAAGTGTTCTATGAAGTTTATCCCATCTACTTGAATCACGTTTACCTTTGCTCCAAATTCTACTCTCTTAACTTCTTTGCCTCGAACAATTGGTCGAAGGAATGACTTATCAATGCTCACTATCATGCCCTCACTTCTTTCGCCTGTTTCATGTAGTTTTTGTTGTTGGATATAAACTTTTTTTATTGTTCCTCTGCGCTTTTTGTATTGTTTTGTGAAAAGTATTTTTCCTGTATTGGCTTGTTCAATCTCTTCCAACTGCACATTTAACTTATGAAGCAGATATAACAAACTTCCTATTATTTTTTTTGTCTTTTTCCATGTTTTCTTTTTGCTCTTCTGATAGCCAAGACACCTGTCTTTTATCTCTGCGTATTTGGAGCGGGGCATACGTCCTTTTATGCTTTTGTTGATTCGTTTCATTTGTCCATAAGTCCATTCGCAGCTTTCCCACAACAACTTTACGTCTGTCGGATAACGGATATAGCTTTCATAACAAGTAGCATCACTAAACATAGCATGCGTGTCTTTCAGATATGGTTTCCAATATTCTGCTAATATTTTTTGTGATTCTCGTGTTTTTAGACGACTTGCGAGTTCGCATCTTATATCACTTATGATTTTGAATCCGGGAATTTTATCTCCGGGTCTATAATAAACTCCACAAAAAAACTGATAAACATAATCACTCGACAACCTTGCCATTAGTTGCTCATCACCTAAGCCACTGAAGGATTTTAAAAACTGAAGTGCTATCTTACCCTGAAGTTCAAACTCTGGCTTCTTGCCTCGCCTATCTCGATATTTGGACTGAAATTGCTTACACAACTCTGCCCATGGTATAATCTGGAAGATTGTTCCCAGCTCTGTCGTTAAAAAATAATTCCAATATTGTTCAGCCTGTTCATGGGGTGTTGAAAACTCTATTTGCCGACACTGGATTTTTTTGGGTAATTGTATTAATTTTGCCATGCTTTAAAAATAAATTACCCCGAAATTAGCTCTTTTTTGCCTTCTTTCGGGGTTTTTTATTAAAAGTTATTAACATATATTGTTGATAACCAGATATTTATGGCTTAAACGAATATCCCTAATTAAAATTTAAAACCTAACGTAGAAATTATTTTTGACTGTCCCGAATCCAGATCAAACCAAAAAATTATATCGCTGCCTGATTTTTTATATTCAGGCGATTGATTGTCCACTAATACAGCATTACATTTCATAATAAAAGAAATTCCT
>JAAXXA010000131.1 GCA_013334735.1 Bacteroidota bacterium | reverse complement strand
GATAATGATAATATGCCTTACGTTGTTCCTTTTAATTTTGGATATAAAGACAATTATATTTATTTACATTCGGCTAAAGAAGGTAAAAAACTCAGCATTCTTAAAAATAACGGGAATGTATGTATTGCTTTTAGCACTGACCACAAATTGGCATTTCAAAGCGAAAATGTCGCCTGCAGTTATGGGATGAAATTTCGTAGTGTTCTGGCTTATGGAAAAGTTGAATTCATTGAAGATTTCAACGAAAAAATAAAAATAATGAATATAATTATGAATCATTATACCTCACATGAGTTCACCTATTCGGAGCCTGCCGTTAAAAATGTGGAAACATTCAGAATAGCAATAACAGAAATGACAGGTAAAGAATATGGTTATTAAAATGCCGATGATAACCAAAATAATTAATCTATTTCGTTTAAAACCGGATTACAAAAACAGAGTTTTCGGACTAGATCTGATGCGGGCTCTCGCGATTATTTTTGTTGTAATGGGGCATGGTTCGATGCTTGAGAAAGCTAACACTAAATTCCCATGGATACATCTGATAAATGGAGTAGAGTTATTCTTTGTTCTTAGTGGTTTTCTTATTGGAGGAATTTTGTTAAAAATTTTTCAAAACAAAGAATCTTTCGGAATAAAAACTATAGGTGATTTTTGGATTCGCCGTTGGTTTCGCACCTTACCAAACTATTATCTGGTTCTGATCTTAAATATTATTGTAGTATATTTTGGAATTATAAAAGAAGATTTTTCACAATTTAATTGGAAGTTTTTTCTTTTTCTTCAAAATTTTTCCAGTCCGTTTACCGATTTTTTTTGGGAGTCGTGGAGTTTAAGCATTGAAGAATGGTTTTACCTGCTTTTCCCAATTATATTAGGCGTAATATATTTCGTTTTAAAAAGATTTAAAATAAATAAAAAAGCTATTTTTTTAGTTGCGGTTTTAGTTTTTTTAATTATACCTTTTCTTCTAAGAGCCTTTAAGGCTTCGCGGATTGATGTTGATGAATTTTGGCTTGGCGTAAAAATATTTAAGGTTGTGATATATCGTTTAGATAGCATTGCTCTTGGACTTTTTGCAGCATTTATCAAATATTGGTATCCTAAATTTTGGTTTAAAAGTAGGAATATCAGTTTTATTTCGGGTATAATAATAAGTTATATTATCCTTTACACTGCTTGGTTGCCTAACGCTTATATCACAAAAGTATTTCAGATATTTTTTGAAAGCATAGGATGTTTTTTACTGTTGCCAAAGTTTGACAGTATTACAAAAGCTCCCAAAATAATAGTAAAATTTTTCACTCACATCAGTTTGATTTCTTACTCAATGTATTTACTCAATCTGGCAATTATTGCAGAAGTAATAAACACAAATTTCCCTGCTCACGATACATTTTCCGCATGGTCTTTATATGTAATATATTGGGTTGCAGTAATTGGTTTCTCTACGTTACTTTATAAATATTACGAAAAACCTATTATGGATTTAAGGGATAAATGGAAAAAATAAATGGAATGTTTATTCACCAAGGCGGATCAACATTCCATTTCATTATAAGTATTTTAAAACAGACTTTCTTTAACGGCAAATCATTAATTTCTTCATTAATATAGATTTATTTGTATGAAGTATAATATTATAAACACCATTGTTTAACCTATCTGTTTTGATACGTTTCAAATTTTTACCCGAAGGCAGTTCGCTATAATTATCCATTATCAGCTTTTTGCCATACATGTCAATTACTTCAACCCAAACATTCTGAGCGGATATAAGGTTTATATCAAGTATAACATTATTAATGGCAGGATTCGGATAAAACTGAAATTGAGAAACAGGATTATTTACATCTTGAATACCCGTTGAAACAGTAGTAACTGCTTCGGGTGTGAGCTTTTGAGCTTCTGTTAAACCAATACTATCAGATGCTATACAGAAAAATTTATAATTATGTCCTTTATTTCCTGCAAAAACAGCAGATGTATTATTTGTTGCTGCTTTCCACAAAACATAATCGCTGTCATTTTCTGAAACAAAAATATTATAGTTCAGTATTCCGCAACCCTGATCGCTTCCTGACCAACTTACAGTAAAACTGCTGTCTGTTTGTATAGAACTCAATGTATTTACCGAACTTACAGGCGCTAAAGTATCTATCATATTAGAGTATGTATTTGTATTTATCGGCGCATTAAAATCAAAAACAATACTTGCCTTGTTTTTAATAAGAGCATCATGCGCAACTGTTTCTTTCAACTTACAACTGAATGCTACATTTCCTTCGCCTTCGGGAGCAATAACATTTGGAGAAAGGAAGCCCAGGTCAGGATCTTCGGTAAGTTCTAAAGTTATACGATCAAGTGAATGAAAATCCCATGAAATAGCTCCATTTATGGTATTGAGCGCGCCATGAACCTGTACAATTATATCCTTCGTTGGATACATATCAACCAATACTGTGAACTCTTTCGCGTAATCCTGAATTTTTACGGTTGTATCGCCAAATGTAACAGTGTTAAAGCTGAATGTATTCAAATCGAACTTTGTAATATCCAAGGTATCTTTAACAAATACCTCAAGAGCTGAAGCGCTTGCCGTGTCCTTATTTTCAAAATATATTCTATAATTTGTATTTCCTTTGCTTGAAATATAATTGTCGGCGGCAAATCCCTGAGGCCCTACTATTTCGTTAGGATCAAATGAGTTAACTCCTCTACTGTCTTTTTTAGTTTTTGATTTATTTCTGAATTTCCGCCAACAACCTTCGTTTGCATCAGAACCATCTTTCATGTCGATAATCATATTTGTCATTCCAATACCTATCGAAACAGCTTGTCCTATGCCTGGTATAAAGCTAGTAGCGCATTGTGTAATGGAACCAGCCCATGATACTTTATTCCAAATCCAACTTCCCCATGTATTTGGCGCTTCATCGGGAGTCATAGATTCTGGTATAACATATCCCATTGGATCAACAATTTTATCTACTAATTGGTAACAACTCATTCCGGGAATTAATCCTATTACTCCTGTTGAGAAACTTTTCATAGCGGCAGCAGTAATACAAGCTCTGACTTCATCGGGCATTGATTCGGTTTCTTTTGAGCTGAAATCAATGTTTTCCCAAAAAGGATCCATCATCCAAGCGCTCATTTGAAGTGTTCCGTTTCCGTTGAGTTTAACTTTTACCCTCACATCAGATGAAGAACCGGCAGGAATAGTTGGAATATAAAAAGGATATACGCGCATATTTTGCCCTATATATCCTGTAAGAGTATCTGTAACATAATATATTGCAACTGAATCGGCAATCCGGGTATAATCCGGTCCAAGATCAATAATTCCTTTTGGAAGAACTATATTTATATCAGGAAATGTTACTTCTAAGCCTGAAATATCATTTACCACGTAAACTAACATGGTTCCATTTGCATCTGTATTTGATGAATTTCCGTAATTAAGATTAAATGTTTGCCAACGGTTTAATAAAAATCTGTCGCGTCCTGTTAATGAAACCCATGGTTCGCTTCGTTGACCTTGAATAATATTAAAACAAGCTGTTTTAATTAGCGTATTCTCACCCGGTGTTTCAATAACTACATCATAAACACCAATAGTCTTATTTTTAAGATCAAACCTCGCAAACATTGATTCACCAATAGCATCGGTTAAATATGAAGTATCGGCAACAATATCGGCATGTCCGCTTAACCGGAGTTTTACAATGCTATTATTTTTTAATCCTGCGCCGAAAATATATAAAGTAACATATCCCGTATTACCACCAAATTTTGGCTCAACAGATTCAACCATCGGCTGGAATGTAGTAATACCAAGAGGTGTTGACGACAGAAGGTAATGACCATAAGATGGGGCATTATTTACGGTTACTGTATTAGTTGCCGTATCAATACTAACTCCTGAAGTGATTTTATTCCATGACAGACCTGCATTCGGAGAAAAGAAAACTTTAAGAGAGTCTTCCAAATTTCCATTCAAAGCATTGGTTTTGTAATTCAATTTTAACCATAGCAAAGAGTCATTATAATTTTGAGGATAATTTCTCAATCGCCACCAATTGTTCACAGTTCCTGTAGCAGTAGGATGTTGCTGGTATCCGTAATGATCTATCGTTAATTTATTCATTGAAACACCTGCTTTTGTCCTTATTGACGATTCATAAAATAAAATCGTATTTAGAATTGTATTATCAAAGTTTTGAGTTAAAGATACTTTTCCAAAATTTAATATTCTGGCAGGATTAGATATCGACAGTATGGAGAGTGTTGCATTCGAATCCACTACACACCATGCTTTTGGATTTGAAGTAAATGAAATACCGGGCATTGTATTGTTACCAATAAGACGAATAGAATCATCAACCAATATTGTAGCTTGAATTCCATTAGCATTACTCCCTGAAATAGTTCTTGGGTTAGTTCCAATGAGATACATATTTGAGATGTTAAGAACATGATGATTTGTAAGATTACCTTTAATCTGCAAATGTAGCGGGTATCCCGTCGGATTATTAATAATTGAACCTTTATTTACTAAATCTCCATTTACAAGAATCATTGATGTGTAAAGATTAGCCAGCGTGTCTAAAACTGTGAGAGTATCGTTAAACACGTTAGAATAATTTTTCGAATATACATTGCCATCTAATTTGTAATTACCAAAGTACTTCATATTATCGAGATATGAATTATTAAGCGCCAAGGTGTCGTTAGAAACTATTTTTCCGTTAATTAAATTGTATGAATTCGAAATTAGCTTATGTCCATTGGTGCGGAGAATTGAATTATTAAAATTCCATGTGTTACTTTCGAGCATAACATCGCTGGCAAGAATAATATCGCCAATGGAATCGGTGGTATTAATGATACCCTGAAAACTTTTACCTTGCGTTTGCTGAATGGTTTGATCTGTTATACCCACGAAATTGGTTGTATGTACTCTCCAAATACCTTCATTACGAATATTACCGGCTATATTGAGATGTAAGGGGTACCCGGTCGGATTATTAATAATTGAACCTTTATTCACTATATCTCCATTTACAAGAATATGTGATGTATATAGGTTAGCAAGCGTGTCGAGGACAGTAACAGTATCGTTAAACACGTTAGTATAATTTTTTGAATATATATTCCCATCTAATTTATAATTACCAAAAAACTGTATGTTGTCGATGTATGAATTATTAAGCGCCAAAGTATCGTCTGAAATGATTTTACCATTGTTCAAGTTGTAATTATTCGACAATAGCTTATGTCCGTTAGTATGGAGAATTGATTTATTCATTTCCCATGTATTGCTTTCGAGCATTACATTGCTTGCAAGGATGATATCACCAATGGAATCGGTGGTATTAATAATACCCTGAAAGCTTTTGCCTTGCGTTTGCTGAATGGTTTGATCTGTTATACCCACTAAATTGGTTGTATTTACACTCCAAATACCTTCATTACTAATATTACCGGCTATATTGAGATGTAAGGGGTATCCGGTCGGATTATTAATAATTGAACCTTTATTCACTATATCTCCATTTACTAGAATATGCGATGTGTATAGGTTAGCAAGCGTATCTAAAACAGTGAGTGTACCGTTAAATACATTTGAATAACTTTTCGAATACACATTTCCATTTAATTTATAATTACCAAAGAATTGTATGTTGTCGAGATATGTATTATTAAGAACTAAAGTGTCGTTAGAAATGATTTTTCCATTAATAAAATTATAAGAAAGCGAAAGTAAGCGATGACCGTTAGTTTTGATTGTAGATTTGTTTAAATCCCATGTATTGTTATTTACCAGAACATCGCTACCTAGAACTACATCACCCAAAGAATCTGTCATTGAAATAGCGCCTTCGAATTTCATCCCTACTGCTTCTGTAATCGTTTGGTCCAACAAACCGGATAAAGTAGTAGAATTTATACTCCATGCGCCATTATTTGCAATGTTTCCCTGTATAATTAACGAAAGGGGGTAGCCGGTCGGGTTATTTAAAATAGAGCCGTTATTTAAAACAGAACCGGTAACAGATACAACGGCAGTATAAAGATTATAAAGATAGGCTCCGGCATTAATTGTAAGGTTGTTACATGTTTTATTTCCATCGGCATAAACAGTCGAATTAATAACAACATTGTTACCGGCAGTTGGTACAACATTTCCAACCCATGTGGCTGCTGAACTCCAGTTACCTCCTGTTCCGGTGGAAGTTATTGTAGTTTGTGCATTAAGTTTAATTACACTTAATCCTAAAAAAATAAAAAAGCCAATAGACATGGCTGCTTTTCTTCTGATAGCTGATATTTTCATTTTTTATAATTTTTATATTATATTTTAGACAAAGATATAAAATTAATGCAAATAGACAATTATTTAAGATTAAATTCTATTTTTGTAAAATAAATTGAGGTATTTTTCTCTTCAAGCCGGATTCTGAATAGCAATCGATGAAAAGGTTTTATTATTGAACACGCGTTATTCTTTCATAATACCGACATGCTTTCATACGTGCAATTTAACTCTTAAATTTCAATGAAAGCAATTCGGCATAATACCAAGTAAGCATTCTTCGCCTCCGCCATGGCGGATTGAATCAATATTATATCTTTGAATGCAACTTGGTATAATACCATAAGAATAACTTCCCCATTCCCGTACCGACCAATATTCCGAGAATAGCTCCGCATATAACGTCCAAAGGAAAATGAACGCCTAAATAAATACGCGAATATGATATTAATGATGCCCATATAATGAGCAAAGGGGTAAGATATTTTATTTTTTTTCCAAGTATTTGAATAAAGAAAAAACTAAGCGCAAAAAAGTTTGCCGCATGTGATGAAACAAAACCGTACAAGCCTCCATGGTAATTATACACAACATGAACTTTATCCATAATTTCAGGATCGTGCGTAGGTCGAAGCCGATGAAAAATTTCCTTAAATAAATGAACAGAAGTTAAATCGCTAATAGCAATAAGTATTGCAACAGCAATTATAATATCAATTGTTCTTTTTTTATAATTTTTTATAAGAAAATATATCAGAAAAGCATATACCGCGAACCATGTGAAACTCGCGCTAATTTGGAACATGATAAAATCCCAAAATTCAGAATGTATGCCGTTTAGAAAAAGCAATAATGATTTATCCCAATGTATTATTTGTTCTATCATAAATAATAAATAAGTGCCTAAAGTTTATATCTCAATTTTACCATTTATCGATCAATGTCGTTTAGTTAAGCATATCCCTGTTGTCATATCGAACGTAGTGAGATATCTAAAGCTTCGAAAATAGATTTCTCCCGATGGTCGAAATGACAAGTTAAAACCTTAACTAAACGACATTGGATAATAAATGCTAAAAATTACTTTTCCTTTGTTCGGAATTTTATACTTTTGTTTTTCAAATAAA
>JAAXXA010000690.1 GCA_013334735.1 Bacteroidota bacterium | reverse complement strand
AAAATTGATGGTTGATAAAATAGAAGGGATAAAGATTATTGCAACAGGCTCATCTATGTTCGATTTGGCTAATCAGTTAGGTGAACCATTAACAGGAAGAAAAGTAACATTTAATCTTTATCCGTTGGCACAGATGGAATATTCGGAAGAAGAAAATATCATTCAAACAAAATCATTGCTGGAAGAACGATTAATATATGGAAGCTATCCGGAGTTAATAAAATATGAAAGTTACGAAGAAAAAGCAGCATATTTGAATGAGCTAGTAAGTTCATACTTGTTAAAAGACATACTGGAACTTGATGGAATAAAAAACTCATCAAAAATGGTAAACTTGCTTCGTTTAATAGCTTTCCAGATCGGAAAAGAAGTTTCATTGGATGAGTTAGGAAAGCACTTGGGGATAAGCAGAAATACAGTTGAAAAATATTTAGATTTATTATCAAAGGTTTTTATTATTTATAAAGTATCCGGTTTTAGCCGAAACTTGAGAAAAGAAATAACTAAAATGAACAAATGGAATTTTTATGACAATGGAATTAGGAATACTTTAATTGCAAATTTTAATCCTGTTGCCATGCGAAATGATATAGGAGAATTATGGGAAAATTATATATTGTCGGAAAGAATTAAATTTCAGCATTACACAGGAATGATTGTAAATAATTATTTTTGGCGTACATATTATCAACAAGAGATTGACTGGGTGGAAGAACGTGGAGGAAATCTATATGCCTATGAGATTAAATGGAGAAATAATAAAAAAGTAAAAGTTCCAAGTGCATGGAAAGAAGCTTATCCGAAAAGTGGATATACAGTTATTACACAAGATAATTATTTAGATTTTATAAACAAACTTATCTAAAGCCCCAAAATTATTTCACTACTTGTTTGGGCTTTTCTCCAAAAATTTACTTTAAAGTTGCAAAAGACGCATAAATTAAAAAAATAATTATAAGAAACCGCATTTCCGCATCCTTGCTATCAAAAATGCAATAATAGCTGAATAATTACAGATAATGTTTTAAATAAAACATTGTTCTGTAAACTTAAAATTTTATATTTGCAAAAAAAGTTAATAAAATATATTAAAAAGTTTTTTATGGAAGTTAAAATAAAAAAGGTAATCATTATCGGTGCAGCCGGAAGAGATTTCCACAATTTCAACACTTATTTCAGAGATAATAAAGAATTTAATGTAGTAGCTTTTACAGCTGCTCAAATACCGGATATCGACGGAAGAAAATATCCCAAAGAACTTGCAGGAAGTCTTTATCCTCAAGGTATTCCAATTTATGCAGAAGCTGATTTACCAAAACTCATCAAAGAACATAATGTTGATATATGCGTGTTTGCTTATAGCGATGTGCCTTACCAAAGAGTTATGAATATGAGCGCCATTGTAAATGCTGCCGGTCCTGATTTTATGTTAATGGGGCCTAAAGAAACACAGGTAAAAAGCGTTAAACCTTTAATAGCTGTTGGAGCTGTAAGAACAGGTTGCGGCAAAAGCCAGACTTCAAGAAGAGTTATTGAAATACTGATGTCATTGGGTTTAAGAGTAGTTGCAATCCGCCACCCTATGCCTTATGGTGATTTAGTTGCTCAAAAAGTTCAGCGCTTTGCTACGATTGAAGATTTGAAAAAACATAAATGCACAATCGAAGAAATGGAAGAATACGAACCTCATGTAGTTCGTGGCAATGTGATATATGCAGGCGTTGATTACGAAGCTATTCTTAGAGAAGCTGAAAAAGAAGCAGATGTTATTTTATGGGACGGAGGAAATAATGATTTTTCTTTCTACAAAACCGATTTGATGATAACAGTTGTTGATCCTCACAGACCGGGCAACGAACTTTCATATTATCCCGGAGAAGTTACACTTCGTATGGCAGATGTTGTTGTGATAAATAAAATGGATAGCGCTGCTCCTGAAAATATTCAGATAGTTAGAGACAGTATTGAAAAGGTAAATCCTACTGCTATTGTAATAGATGCAGCTTCACCGCTAACTGTTCATGACCCTTCAATTATCAGGGGAAAAAGAGTACTTGTTGTAGAAGATGGTCCTACCTTAACTCACGGAGAAATGAAAATAGGCGCAGGTACTGTTGCAGCTAAAAAATTCGGTGCAAAAGAACTTGTTGACCCAAGACCTTTTGTTGTTGGTAAGTTAGCCGAAACTTTCAAAATAT
>JAAXXA010000689.1 GCA_013334735.1 Bacteroidota bacterium | reverse complement strand
CATTTTCTTTAACGTATTTGATGGAAGTTTTCATGTTTCTTACATCGTTCAACGCATCAAATATTCTCATAATATCAATCCCTGATTGTATTGCATTCCTGTTAAATCCTTCAATTACATATTCAGGATAAGGGTTGTAGCCAAATAAATTTCTTCCTCTGGAAAGCGCAGCCAGTTTTGAAACACCTTCCATTTCCTCCTTGATTTTTTCTAATCTTGTCCACGGATTTTCGTTTAAAAAGCGCATTATCGAATCGGGTACTGCGCCACCCCATACTTCCATTGCATAAAATCCAGCTTCTTTATAATAAGGTAAGAGTTTGTCAATCTGAGTTTGGTTCATTCGTGTAGCAAATAAGGATTGATGTCCATCTCTTAGTGTAAGGTCGCGTATTAAAAGTTTTCGTTTCATCATTATTTAAGTATTTTTAACAAAAAAATATGGTGTTATATATAAGGTGTGAAAATTGCTTCAATAATAGCATATTCAGAAATAACATACAAAGTTATATATTAATCGGATTTAAAATGAAAATAATTGTGAAAAAATTAACAACTATTCCGTGGGTAGGATAAAATGTTGTGTAAAAATAAGTCAGCAGTCAACAATAAGCAGTAAGTAGTTGGCAGTGTTATGCTTCAGGAGCTAAGAAAAGAGCAAGGACTGACACAAGAGCAAGTTGCTGAAAGGTCTGGTACGACTAAGACATATATTTCCAGGATAGAAAATGACGCTTCTGACATACGACTATCAACTCTAATGAGAATCATACGAGAAGGACTTGGCGGACATTTACGACTAAGTGTGAATTTTAGGTAATGGCACATAACGGTAATTTGCGCTTGTTTTCAGTGTAGGCAAAGTATAATATAACTTTTTATAAATTTTTTTCGTATTTTTGTATAAAAAATAAATGTTCTTTAAATTATAAGCAAGCTGTTCTATCGCACAAATTCGTTGAATTGGTGAGGAAAGTCCGGACAACACAGAGCGCCATACTTCCTAACGGGAAGGTGTTTTGTCAGGAATGACAAAATAACAGATAGTGCCACAGAAAATAACCTCCTTGAATTTTTGGGAAAGGGTGAAAATGTGAGGCAAGAGCTCACATCGCGGTGTGGTAACATGCCGGGAGGGTAAACCTTATGGGTTGAAAGGCCAAATATACCGGGAATTCCCTGTTTCATGGCAGGGATAAAGGGCTGCTCGTCCGCTCCCGGGGGGTAGGCTGCTAGATTGTGATAGCGATATCACGACCAGATAAATGATAGAAATCCGCCAGCAATGGCGGAAACAGAATCCGGCTTACAGGCTTGCTTTTTATTACAAAAAAAAACCGCCTCTGATTAAAGTGGCGGGTTTTTTATTGAATTACTTAAGATTAAATCTTTTTAACGTTAATCGCGTTAGGACCTTTTTTTCCCTCGGTTACATCGAAAGTAACTCTGTCATCTTGTTTAATCTTTTCATTTAAACCGGATACATGAACAAAAATTTCATCTCCTGATTCGTCAATCTTAATAAAACCAAAACCTTTGGCTTCGTTAAAAAATTTTACTAAACCTGTTTTCATAAATAATAAATAATAAATAATTAATTAATAAGATGCAAAGATAAACAATTTTTATTAATAATCAGTTGTGAATAACTAATTATATTTTATTGACATTAGTTTTTTTATTATTATTAGTTTTGTCTGTTACATTAAATAATAAAATATTATATGAAGAAATATTTGTTCTCGCTAATTATCTTAATCTCATACACTTCGGGGTTTTTATATAGTCAAAAGACATTAATATATCACGAACCGCAGTCAGAATATCAAAAAGGCTTGGATTTATTTAATAAAGAAAAATATAATCCTGCAAAAGAATGTTTTGACAAAACCATTGATGTAATTACCGACTTACAATCAGAAATCAGAATAAGCTCGGAATATTATGCTGCTATTTGCGCGATAGAATTGTTTCATAATGATGCGGAATATTTGCTTAATAAATTCATAATCAGCCATCCTGATAATTCAAAAGTTGAGCTGGCAAATTTCCAGCTTGCAAAATTATATTACCGGCAACAAAAGTATTTAAAAGCCGAAAAAGCCTTTGAAGATGTTGATGTATATGATTTGAATACCGAAGAGCTATCGGAATATTATTTTAAATCGGGATACAGCTTTTTCATGCTAAAAAAATATG
>JAAXXA010000688.1 GCA_013334735.1 Bacteroidota bacterium | reverse complement strand
TTAAAATAGGATGATTACCCTATTTTAATAAAATAAATCAATACCTAATTTTGTAAGTTACCTAATTTACAATTAATTCTTGTAAATATATTTGTTTAATATTTTCATAAGTTGAGTTGGAAAACATTATATATGCCTTTTTCACTTATCCTTTTTTTGCTTTTGTAAGTTGGCTTATATTATAAAATTTTATTTTGCTTGTTGGATGTAGTATTTAGGATGTTAATATTTTACAAAAATTATGAACTTAAAAAAATTAACAAGATGAATAAAAAAATGAAATTATTAAAAGTTGCAATTATTGCAATTGTTCTAAATGCTGTATTATTCATGCACGGTACTTATGCGCAAACAACACCGACAATTCTTATTGATGGTGTTGCTGCTATGGCAAGTAATCTTTCCATATCTCCTTATTGGTTGCATGCTGGGCAAACAATAAATACAGGAAATAATGTAAATTCGATTTCTGTTTTACAATATAATATTGCTCCTGCAACCGGAGGTGGTAATTCTCTGCAGTTTGAAAGTGTGCTTTCCATAACTTCTCAACAAGTTGTTCCTGCTAATAAAGCATGGAAAATAGAATCTGTTGCTATAGATCCCTCAGCAGCAACAGGAACAATAGGATGCGGAAATACAAATTATATTCTAAAGTATGATGGAACAAATGCTGCTTGTAGCCAGATATTTGATAATGGAACAAAGGTCGGCATAGGAACCATTTCCCCCGGAGATAAAATGGACATAGAGGGTAATTTAATATTTCATACAGATAACTCTTATGATATAGGTGCAAATGGAGTTACAAGACCTCGTACAGGTTATTTTGCAACAAGTATATTGGCTCCTACAATAAATGCTACTACCGGTTTTCAAATTAATGGTGTGGCAACCACTGGCCAAATCCTAACAGGAAATGGTAGTAATTTTGTTGCTTCTCCTTTTACATTGGCTTCACCCGGAACATCAGGAAATGTACTTACATCAGATGGCACTAATTGGACATCTTCCGCTCCTAATACTTCTGTTCTTTCTACTTTTGGTAATGGTTCAGATGGTGATGTAACTATAGGTGCAGGTACAACAACTCTTACAAGAGATATGTATTACAATAACCTCGTAGTTTCGGGAACATTAGTAACCGATGGGTATAGGATTTTTGTAAAAAACACAATAAGCGGAACGGGAACAATAAAATGGGGAACTCCTAATGTTGGTGCTAATTGTGTTGCAATTAATGGTGTTAGCAGTAATGGAGCTAATGGAGGAGAAGGTGGCGCTCAAAGTGGAAGTGGAATGTTGAAAAATACAGCAGGAACAAAAGGTGGGGACAGAGCTGTTCAAAGCGTGGGTAATCCTGGAACTGCCGGAGGAACCTTTACACCTTGTATTGGAAGCAATGGCGCTGTCGGTGGTACAGGAGGTAATACTACTTTAGCAGGAGCTGTTGGCGGTACTGCCGGATTAAGCGGAGGATTATATACCAAATTTGGACTTATGAAATTTTTGACATTAACTATGTTAGATCAAATTGCAAGTGGTGCTATTTCTTTGATTATTCCACAAGCAGCATCTACCGGAGGGGGTGGAGGCGCTTCAAGTACTACTACCGGAAACAAAGGTGGCGCAGGAGGAGGCGGAGGTGCATCTGGCGGAACTATAATGATCGTAGCAAAAATATTTGCAGGAAATTTTTCTATTCAAAATATTGGTGCTAATGGAGGAAGTGGCTTTAATGGATATTCACTTGGAGGTGGAGGTGGAGGTGGTGCTGGAGGTAATGGTGGTATCAATATAATTATTTATCAATCAAAAACATGGACTGGTTCTCACGTATTAACAGGAGGAACAGGTGGCAATTTTGGAAGTGGTGTAGGTGGCGGCACAAATGGTACTGTCGGAGCAACCGGAGCAACAGGATCTTATTACGAAATAAATGTTAATGATTTAAACTAATTGTAATTTGTTGATCATCGAAAAATTATTATAAGTTAATCATATAATTGTAAAATAGTATTATGACAAACAAATCTTTTCAAATCGTAAAAAGCATCATATATGCACTTTTAACTTTCTGCTTTATAACTTTACAAACTTTTAACTCCTTTTCGCAAGGAGGCGCTGCCATAAACACCACAGGAGCAGCAAGCGCTCCTTCGGCAATGTTGGATGTAAGTAGCACTAATCAAGGATTCCT
>JAAXXA010000687.1 GCA_013334735.1 Bacteroidota bacterium | reverse complement strand
AATAATTTTATACTGTAAAACAGAAATAGAATTTACTTTGGCTCCGACAGCAAGCGTTTGTCCTGTATGTAACCAATAAGGAGATACGGAAACATTATTAGCCATAGCAGCTACACCATCAATAAGAATTGTCGGTGTTTGTGCATAAGAGCCATTCATAAGCAACAATATGTTGATAACTATTGCAATACTTGCAATTTTTAATAATTTCATTGTTTCCATGTTTTTTGTTTTTAAAATTGTTTAATTCTAAATTACCACCCCCTGATTGTGTAAAGGTTAGTTGGATCTATAATGGGTACACCTGTTGTAAAAGGTATCCATTTGGCAGTAGAAGTATTATAATAGTAAAATCCGGGTATAATATTATCCGGTGATGTACCTGCTGTTGCTGTATTATAAATAAGTAAGCTATTGGCAGGATTAGAAATGGTAGAAATATCATTTGTGCCGGTTAATACAACACGAGGAATAAGAATACCCTGATTTGTAGAGCCAACATCAAGCATTGCCGAGCTAACGGCAGCAGCTCCGGTGTTGTTAATGGCTGCGCCTCCCTGCGAAAATGAGTTGAAAGTGAAAAGTGAAAAGTGAAAAGTGAAAAAAGGATAGATGATGCCTTTTAAGATTTTAGAGGTTATTTTTGTTTTCATAATTGTTAGTTTTTAATAAATAATGCGAACCAAGGGTTAAATAAATTATTTTTGCAATTAAAAACACTAAAACGCAGTCATGGTGATCTGTCACACTGAGCGAAGTTGAAGTGCGAACCATGACCACCAGATTACCCTTCGACATTTCGACAAGCTCAATGCGGCGCTTCGCTATGGGATACCTTAAAAGAGACTACTCTCAGTGTGATTGATAATAAAACACTTAGAATATTTAACTTCAACCCTTGATTCCCATTAATAATTATTTCATATTTATTGGCCTGCAATCTTATAAACTGCCCAACTCCAGTAAAGTGTGCCGCCTGACTCAGTAGCTCCTCTTAATGCAAGTGTCCAAGAACCTGTCCAGTCTGTCTGGTTGCCATAAGAGCTTCGCTGCCCCATATCTTGTGTTGATTGACCAGCCAACTCCTGCATTATGTATGATAATTTGAATCCATTATAAATGGTGTTTAAACGCTGATTTGGGCGAATACCGAATTGTCCTGCCAAACTATATCCAGCCGTTATAGCGGCACCCGAGTTTGAGAAATAGCCAATAATTTGATTACCAGACACGCCGTATAATCCAAGAACTTTTGAGTTAGCAGTAACAGCTTCAAAGTCGAAGTACACCATAATCATATCCAACATTGTAAGACCAGCCAACGCTATGTTGTCCAAAATTGCATCTGTGGTAGAAGTGGTAGTTCCATTACCTGCTTTTAATAAAGTCATTGCCCCTGTTGTTCCTGTGCCGGTAGCACCTGTTGCTCCAGATGGGCCTATAGTACCCATTGCACCTGTGGGTCCTGTTGGTCCTGCAACTGACGATGCTGCACCAGTTGCACCAGTAACTCCTATTGGTCCTTGCATTCCTATCATAATAGGACTTGCCGTAGAGTCTAAAGCTACGGATTCTATTTTCCATGCTTTATTTGCAGGAACTGCTTGTTGCGTGTTTACTGAAATAATACTATCAAACTGAAGAGATTTACCACCTCCTATTGCTGGAGCAATGTTATATTGTAAAACTGAAATAGAATTTACTTTATTTCCGGCAGTAAGCGTTTGTCCTGCATGTAACCAATAAGGAGATATGGAAACATTATTAGCCATAACAGATGTCCCATCAATACGAATTGTCGGTGTTGTTTGCGCATAAGCGCCGTTCATAAACAGAGATATGTTGAGAACTATTGCAATATATGCAACTTTTAATAATTTCATTGTTTTCATAATTTTGTTTTTTAAAATTGTTTAATTATTAATTACCAACCTCTGATTGTGTAAAGGTTAGTGGGATCTACAATGGGTACGCCTGTTGTAAAAGGTATCCATTTGGTAGTAGCAGTATCATAATAGTAAAATCCGGGTATAATATTATCCGGTGATGTACCTGCTGTTGCTGTGTTATAAATCAGTAAGCTATTGGCAGGATTAGAAATGGTAGAAATATCATTTGTGCCGGTTAATACAACACGAGGAATAAGAATACCCTGATTTGTAGAGCCAACATCAAGCATTGCCGAGCTAACGGCAGCAGCTC
>JAAXXA010000686.1 GCA_013334735.1 Bacteroidota bacterium | reverse complement strand
TCAGAAATTTTTGTTGAATCATCAGGATAATTATAACCGGGAGCCATTTGAGTTTTGAAGTTTAATAATGCGGCATAATACCAATTTTTTGAAGCAGACTTGCCGTATTTAGTTGAAAAATCAATTTTGTCATCGGTTTTAATTACATTCCCTTTTGCGCCCTGTTGCAAAAGTCCATAGCCCAAATCGAGCATATTGTCCCATGTATGATTTTCTTGTTTGTATTTGGCAAAAACGCTGATAAGTCCGTTTAAAGAAATGGAATTTTGTCCACCGGCAGCCCAATTACTAAATGATGCCTGAGAAAAATTTATTCCGACCATTCCTCCTTTTTTCCAACCATATATAGTATCGGAAGATGCTGTACGAAGATTTTTTTCAACATCAGTTACTTGTCCAAATATCAGATTGCTTATAATTGTCATTGCTGAAATTAATAAGATTTTTCTTTTCATGGTTTTAGATTTTTTTATTAGTTATAAATTTTTAATTGTATATTTAATAAAATATTTGTTTTGTGCTAAGAATAGCAAATATACAAAAATATGAAATACAAAATAATCAATTATACTCGTTCTTAACAGGTTTGCGGTAGCAAAGATGATTAGAACGAGTTATGCCGATAGGAACTTTTGCAAACCTGTTCCGTATCGGTATAGTTCAATTACAAAATTTACTTAAAGCGTCTGCTGCCATCTCATATCCCAGTTCATTTGATTTTTTCCAGTCTTCGCAAGCTCCCGTTTTATCATTGAGATTATAACGTGAATTACCCCGGTTATAATAAGCAATTTTGTCATCAGGTTTTAACTTTAATGCAATATTGAAATCCTCAACAGACCCTTTATAATCTTTCTGCATTGCTTTAATATTGCCACGATCAGAATATGCTTTAGAATCTTCGGGCGATAATTTTATTGCTTTATTTATATCTTCTATCGCTCCAACCATATCACCCGATTTTGCTTTAATTACTCCTCTGTTATCGTAAGCCATGCCATACGCGGGTTTCAACAAAATAGCCTTATTATAATCAAGGAAAGCCGATTTCATATCTCCTAATCCTTCGTAAGCTATCCCCCTATTATTGTATGCTTCGGCAATTGTTGAGTCTAATTTGATTGTAAAGTCAGCGTCTTCCCATGCTCCTTTAAAATCATTAAGTTTATAACGGATAGAACCTCTTGCAATAGCATTATCTGCGCGGTTTGGATTGTATTCCATTACTTTGTTAAAGTCCTGCAATGCGCCCTGAAGGTCGTTTATTTCATTTCTGTAGATACCTCTTACCCAATAACCATGATAATTATCGGGATATTTTTTAATAACATCAGTGAATAAAATTTCCGCGTTTTTCCAATATCCTATACGAGCCCATGTTTGGTATGAAATCATTATTGTGTATATGGAAAACAAAGCAACGACAGCATTTTTTATATGTTTTTTTTGAATGTTGGAAACCCATTGTCCTGCAATAAAAAACAAACCTATTGAAGCTACATAAGTATATCTGTCGGAAGCGAATGAAATACCTACGGGAATGATCTGTAGCATTACCGATAGCGCGATAAGAAAAAAGGAAACACCGAATATACTTTCTTTTCTGAATGAAATTTTTCTGTAAATAAACCATGAAATAATAAGCAGTAATGGTAATGAAAAATAATACAATACCGGAAGCGCGTTTCCATGTATTACAGGATAATAGTACATTGTAGATAAGTTGAGCGGGGCAATAAGTTTTACAATATAGAATGCAATATTGTATGAAAAAATAAATATCTGATTAATTATTGTATAGGAAAGGGAAAGGTCTTTGAGCGCACCGTCTGATTTTTGTGATAATATTGCTAATATTCCAAAAAGTAACGACAGTAAAAATAAAGGCGCTTTTTCAAGTAAAGATCTTATATTTATTTTTCTTCCTTTATACAAATCAATTGCAATAAGAATTACCGGAAGTGTTACCGCTGCTGATTTTGAAAGAAGCGATGCGATGAAATAAAGAATAACTCCAATATATTTTTTCTTTTGATAACCTGATTTCATATAACGCAGATAAGCTATCATAGATAGCAGAAAAAACATAGTATATAAAACATCTTTTCGTTCCGAAACCCATGCGACCGATTCTACATGCATCGGATGTAAAGCGAACAAAACAGAAACTACTAATGCTGTAATTTTTTTACCACTAAGTTG
>JAAXXA010000685.1 GCA_013334735.1 Bacteroidota bacterium | reverse complement strand
GTATAGTGTATAAGGGTATAGGGATATATGGGATAATCTGATCTTCCTTATACCTTTATACCGAATACCTCTATACCCTTTTGTATTCATAAAATGCGACAATTTATCCCGTTTTTAGTATAGCTGTTTTTAAGTTAAAAGATCTAAAATTTGTGATAAATTTTCGTTTTTCTTTTCTATTCGGTTTCTTTTAGCTGTAGTGGTAAAATAATCGTTATTGGAAAGGAAATCAACCTGAATATGATACCATTTTTTTAGTGTGGTTGGAATACCATTAACATTCCATTCGCATAAAAGTTTATTTGCTATCATAAAAAAGTCGTCTCTGCCCAGATAATCAAGGTCTGCATCGCAAAGAATTTTGTCAAGAATAGTTTTAGGTGTTTGAGGGATACGTGTAGAAAAAATTATATTGCAGATAATATTTATTTCTTCTTCGGAATATCCAAATTCGGGGAGGTATTTTCTTGAAAAAACTACTGATTGTTCTTCATGTTCTCTATAACAAACAAGAAAACCCGTATCATGAAATAAAGCTGCGGTTTTAAGAAGTTCAAGGTCTTTACCTACAATGTTTTCAGAAATTGCTAACTTGAGGGCTGACTCATAAACATCAATAGTGTGATTGTAGCAATGATAGAAAAACTCAGGGTTTAATTCATTTTTCAGCCTGTTTAATACGAACTCTTTTGCAGCTATAAAATCCATATAGTAGTGAGATTAGTATAAGCAAAAATAAATATTATTTTTTATATAAAAAATAAAAAAGCGCATTATATTTTATAAAACGAATTTGTTTTCGTTAATATATTTGAGAATATTCGAATAAAAACAAAAAACTGATGATTAAACTATTATTTATTGGTTCTAATTTTTTAAGCATTTTTGCCATTATATCCTTGTTGGTGATAACACCAACAAAGTCTATGAAATATAATGGAAGAGTATAGGTGAAATATTTATTTAATAAATGGGGCGGTGGCGCGATAAAAAACACCATGAATAAGGGCGTTAACCATATCATAAGTTGAAACAGGAACTCCTGATTTCATTATAGTTGCAAGAAGCGCTTTCATTTGTTTTGAAGTAAGTAATGAACTGCCACAAATAATAATAAAATCATACTGATTAAAACAGATATTGGAAATATCAGAAATGTTAACAGATACAAACTCAATATTTT
This sequence comes from Bacteroidota bacterium, assembly GCA_013334735.1. Taxonomy (GTDB): domain Bacteria; phylum Bacteroidota; class Bacteroidia; order Bacteroidales; family CG2-30-32-10; genus JAAXXA01. Next base: position 1,025 of record JAAXXA010000685.1, on the reverse strand, counting down.
TCCGTAAATGGTTTGAAATGAGTAAAGGTAACTCTTCTTGTTCTTTAAATTCAGGGGAAGTATTATCTGTGGAACTTTGTATAAAAAGAATTCGATTCTCTTGAGATAATAAATTCAATTTGGGAGTATCTTCAATATATTTATTTAGATCGCCTTTATATTGAGCCATCACTACCCCATAGCTTGTAAGTTGCATATTCAATGGAAGCAATTCTGCCGCGATGTTAAATAAACTGGTAGGTAGAATGGTAAGAACCGGTTTAGGGTTGACGTAAGATAAAAGTGAAGACAGCTCTTTTTGCTTAACAAACAATGTTAAACAGTTATTATCTAAAAGATCTCTTGTAATTTCAATTTGAGAGAGTGTAATTTTGCCATCGGGAGCTGATATTTGATCTGGTACAGCAAGAATTATCAAATCATTTTTTGAAACAATTTTCCCTAAAATCGACTTTGATTCGAAAGCAGAGTCAGGAATAAAATTTTTAATATTTGAGATAATAACAGATAAATTAACAGGATCAGTACAACTGAACTCTATTAATTTTGTTTGATAAGCAGTTTCAACTTGTCTTCTGGTAATATCAGACAACTCCTGTAAATCAGATTTGTTATGAACAACAATAAAAGGTATAGAATAATCAAGTAGTTTATTAACTAAAATTTTTTCGGGTTCGGCAAACACATTTCCAGTAATTAATATTATTGCAAGATCAATGATTTTTAGCGTTTCAAGCGTTTTAGAAACCCTTTTTTCACCTGCCTCTCCGTAATCATCAATTCCTGATGTATCAATTAAAGTAACATTACCGATGTTGTTAATATTAAAGCTGAATTTAGAAGGTTCTTTAGTTGTACCCGACAATTTAGAAACTAAAGCTAATTCGCCATCGGCCAATAAATTCACAAAAGAACTTTTGCCAAAATTTTTTCGTCCAAATACACCAATACAAGGCATTGAATCTTTTTTGCCTAATGAATTTAAAGGATCAAACGATATTTTAATTTGTTCTGTCATAATTTAT